>JAHJJF010000043.1 GCA_018823135.1 Pseudomonadota bacterium | reverse complement strand
GAATATCCGGCAATTGCAAAGGGAAATAGAGCGACTGGTTGCCCTTACACCTGAGGGAAAACCGATCACGGTTGAACGCTGTTCTGATGAAGTTAAGGGGGCGAGTCCGCAACTACAGAGCGAAAAGGAGACGTCCGGGACATTACCGGAACAAATTTCCGCCCTTGAAATACAAGAGATAAAAAAAGCACTTGAGGATTCAAAGGGAAACAAGGTTCAGGCGGCGGCAGTACTCGGAATTACCCGGCAGGGATTATACAAGAAGATGAAGCGATTTGGTTTGGCAGGTTGAGTCTGATCCGGGGGGTTACTGAATAGTTAGAGGGGATGAGAAAGCACTCTCATCCTCGGTGTTATCACTGTATTTTACATAGGCGGTCATGACAAAACTTAAATCTTTTGCGATTACAGGATTTGTGAAAGCTGACATGGGTATTTTCAGCTCTATGGGTTTTTGCTGGTCAGTCCGGTTTTTGTAGTAATCGATATCGAAGTGGGATGGAAAATTTGCTGTGTCCAGTGATATGGTGTTGTTTCTATCGCTATATAAAAGGAGCTTGTTTGAATCACTATAAAAACGGAAACCGGTAAGGTTTGGCACCATAGTCAAGTCATAGGTGAAAGTTATGGTTAAGGTTTTTACTGGGCTTGAAGGATCATCTCCCCCGCCGCCCCCGCATGAGGAAATGGAAAAAAAAATGAATAGCGGGATGAGAAGTATTTTTTTCATGAGAGAAAATCGGGGTAAAACACCTACCCCTTGCAGGGGTTTGTTTAGTAAGAAGTGAAGTTAAACAATACCATGCAAGGGGCAGGATACAAATACAAATATTTATTTTTTCTTCTGCTTGCCGATTAACGCAAGGCCGACAAGTCCGGTGCCGAAAAGAAACAGCGTGCCTGGTTCGGGAACGTCATGGCTTTCTGCATCATGGGAAAAAGGAGCCACGATGTTTTCATTGTTTTTCTTCCCTAGATTATAAAAACCATAGGCGTCGAAGTGGACCCTTGAAAATCCAGCGATGGTCACGGTATACACATTAATTTGCCCGGTGGCTGGAAAAGTTGATGGGAAGCCACCGATGAAGTCTCCAACAGGTGAATCTGTTAAAGTCAGGTCGCCGAGACTCCATTCAAAAAAGCTCACCCCTGCTTTGCCCAATTCTCCATGGCTCGGTAAGGCTTTGCCACGGGAGTCAAGTGGAATTTTGCCGTCATTGTCATAGGGGTCTGATGTATTCAGGTTCGGGGCAACAGGGATTGAGGGATCTGTCACCACGCTTGTCGTTGTTGAAGATAATGAAATAGATCCGGTGGCTAACTCTGAAGTAAGGACCGCAGCGGAGAGTTTCACGCCAGAAAGAGGACCCTTGTTTTCTGAACCGCCAGTATTCCCTATAACCCAGAGTTTGAACGGGTCAGCGGAGTCTATGGTCCATGATTCGGTTGAAGAGTCATATGTTGCGCCTTCCATGTAGATTTGTAAGAGCGGGACTGCCTCTGCTTTAGGAGAAACAGGCAGTGTCCCTAATGTCAAAACAAAAAGGATGGCGATTATTTTACTGAATTTTTTTTCTAACATGATGCTTTTCCTGATTAAATTTTAAGGTGAAGTAAAGTATAGATAATGAGAAATGAATATATTTCAATGATAATCTGATGCAAAAGTTGCACCAATAAACGACGAGGTGTGTAATCTTTTTTTTAAAAGTTATATCAACATGTTACACTTTTGCTTAGGGGCGGAGACGCAGAGGATGGGGTGAATCACCCTGATTATTTCCGGGAATCCGGACCGGATTCCCGGAAAACGTACTTTGTCAAAGATGGAAATCTTCTCCCCATGCCTTGGGGAAAACAACAGAAATTTAATATTCTAATGAAAGAAACTGTGCAACATAAATTCAGTCGAACAGGGCCTGAAAATTTTTCGGGCCTTCCGGTTTTTTTTATCCCGGGCTGGGGCTTTACGTTCGAAAGTGTGGGCCTTGCCGGTCAGGAAAATTCTTTTTATCACCCGGAAATTTTTGTTGATCCGACGAGTTTCGTGAGCGATCTGCAGGAATTTCTCGATTCAGAGAAGATTGACCGCATTATTCTTGCAGGCTGGTCCATGGGCGCGAATCTTGCCCTTGATTTTGCCAAGGTTTATCCTGAAAGGGTTTCAAAACTTATTTTGTTGTCATTGCGAAAAAGTTGGCCGCTCCAGGAGGTTGAGGATATCAAGGCCGGACTTGCTGAAGACTATCAGGTTTTTCTGAGATCATTTTACCGGAAATGTTTTTTAGGTCATAAGGACGCTTACAGGAAATTTCAAACTATTCATCAAGAAAAGCTTCTGGCGAAGATTGACCCAGAACTCCTTGCCATGGGGATGGATTATCTCCATAAAGATGAAGTTATTCCTGTGCAGGGGGTCGAGACGATTCTGCTCCATGGCAAAAAGGATATCATCGCCCCGGTTGAACAGATGCCGGGCTTTCCAGGATGTCGCACTGAGATCGTTGAACATTGCGGGCATCCGGTTTTTTTGGCAGAGCAGTTTAGCAAACTTCTTTCTGTGTCTCCTTCATCCAAAAAAGAAAAAATCAAGGCAGGATTTTCCAAAGCGGCTGGCACCTATGATTTATATTCCCGGGTCCAGAATGATGTTGCTCTTCAATTGAACACAAAGTTTCAACAATCGTCCACTGTTAAGACGGTTTTGGAAATCGGCTGCGGTACTGGAAATTATACATTGATGCTGGCAGAAAAATTTCCTGTGGCAGATATTACCGGGCTTGATTTTTCAGAAGCGATGATTGCTCAAGCTCGAAAGAAATGTTCCGGCAAGGCGCGCGTCAAGTTTCTCTGCGAGGACGGGGAGCGTTTCCTGAGGCAGACAGGAAAAAAGTTTGATTTTGTAACCTCCAATGCCACCATGCAGTGGTTCGATGATACCAGGCAGGCAGTAGAAGGCATCAGCAGGATTCTGCAACCGGGCGGCAGCTTTACCGGCTCTTTTTTTGGACCTCGATCCCTTGAGGAAGTGAGCAAGGGGCTTTCAGCAATTATGAATCGCGATGTTGATCTACCGGCCAGGAAATTTCACGGAAAGAACGAACTGGAAATTTTTTTTGAGCCACATTTCCAGACCGTATCAGTTGAAAGTGAATTTGTCAGGAAGCAATACAGTTCGTTTCTGGATCTCATGGCCCATATTAAAATGACCGGAACCGGCGGCTGGCAGGCGTCGGCGCCTCTGGTTCTGACAAGAAAAAGGCTGGCTGCTCTTGATGCATGGTTTACAGAGCAGTATGGGGGGTATTGTATGAGTTATGAGATTATTTATATTGTGGCGAGAAGGTGAAAGGTTTTAGCTGAAGGCTGATGACAGATGGCTCAAAGCTCAAGGCTGAAAGGCAAAAGCTGGAAAGGACAGCTTAAAGGTCAAGGGGCAGAGCTGAAAGCGAACAGATGGAAGTTGAAAGGTCAAAGCGGAAAGGAAATTAACACATCTCGTTTCACAAGTTCGTTTTTTTCTTGAACCTTGAGCTTTCAGCTTTGAGCAGATGTTTTTTGGTAACGAATGAATACGATTAACAAAACACATAACGTTATATTCATCACCGGCACGGACACGGATGTGGGAAAGACCTTTGTTTGCGCCTTGCTGCTGCGGTTTTTCCGGGAAAAAGGCATTGATGCCTGCTATCAGAAATGGGTGAGCACCGGAAGTGCCGAGATTTCTGGAGATCTGTTCCGGTGTCTTGATTTTGCCGGGATTAATAAAGAATCAATCAATCTTGACGAACTCTCACCATACAGGTTCTCCCTGCCTGCTTCGCCGCATCTTGCTGCGGAAACAGATAAACGGGCCATTGATTCTGCGGTACTTATAGACTGCACCAGGAGTTTGGCGTTAAAGTACGAGATTGTCCTCCTTGAGGGCGTCGGTGGTGTGCTTGTGCCGTTACGGCGCGATCTGCTCCTTGCCGATCTTATCTCAGGGTGTAAGTTCCGGACACTTGTTGTGGCCAGAAGCGGCCTTGGAACGTTGAACCACACCCTGTTGACCCTTGAAGCACTACGAAACAGGGACATTCCCATAACCGGAGTGATTCTTTCCGATTCCTCGCCGGATGAAAATGAACACCTGGTGGAAGATAATATGCGGAGTATTGTTGAAATAGGGGATGTGAAAGTCTTCGGAAGAATACCCTGGTGTGAAAATCTTGATGATGCCTATGGATTCTTCAGGCCAATTGGGGAAAGAATTGTGAAGGAGCTGAAAGCTCAAGGCTGATTGACTTTCTCACGCGGTCAAAATACTTTTCCTCACCCCTCACCCCTCACCCCTCACCCCTCACTCAGCACTCAGCACTCAGCACTCAGCACTCAGCACTCAGCACTCAACACTCAGCACTCAGCACTCAGCACTCAGCACTCAGCACTCAGCACTATTTTATATACCCCTGTTCTTCAAGATACAGCAGGACTTCCTGGGTTGCCTCGGCCGGGGTCATTGTCGAGGTGTCGATGGTGATTTCAGGATTTGAGGGCGGGATATACGGATCGGAGACTCCGGTGACTCCCTTGATTTTTCCGGCCCGGGCTTTTGCGTAAAGGCCTTTTCTGTCGCGCTGCTCGCAGACTTCCATGGGGGTTGACATGAACACTTCAATGTAGCCGCCGTACTGGCTGATCATCTTCCGGCTTATCTGTCGTGATTCCTCATAGGGCGCGATGGGCGCACAGAGGGCGATGCCGCCGTTCTTGGTGATTTCGCTTGCCACGAAACCGATTCTGGTGATGTTGAGATTCCGGTGTTCTTTGGAGAAGTTGAGCTCGCTGGAAAGATTTTTTCTGACAATATCGCCGTCAAGCAGAGTAACCGGGCGATCGCGCATTTCCAGGAATTTCACCATCAAGGCCTTGGCAATAGTGGACTTTCCTGCACCGGACAGGCCGGTGATAAAGATTGTAAAACCCTGTTTGGAGCGGGGCGGAAAGGCGTAGCGCAGCTCTTTTACCACTCCGGGGAAAGAAAACCATTCAGGAATCTCAAGGCCGTTTTCCAGGCGGCGCTTGAGTTCGGTTGAGGTGATATTCTTTACGGTCATGCCTTCCTGTACCTCATCCTCCAGGACATACTGGGCCTTATCCTCAACATAGACCATGTTTCTGAGCGGCACCATGATGATGCCGGTTTCTTCCTCATACTTCTTTACAAGCTCCTGAGCCGATCCTCGTGTATACAAGGGGCCGTTGCTCTTGTTGTTGGCGTTGGGATCGCCGTGGTCCTCGGCAATAATGATATGGCTGCAACCATAGTTTCTTTTGATTATTGCATGCCAGAGGGCTTCACGGGGGCCGGCCATGCGGCTGGCCAGGGGAAGCAAGCCCAGAAGGATCATGTTTTTGGGGAATTGTTTGGCAATTTCCTGGTAGCAACGGACATGGGTATAATGATCAAGATTTCCTGGATGGCCCAAACCGACAACCGGTTGCAGGAGGATATTTGCCCCGGCTTCGCGGGCGGCGCGCAGGATCATTTCCTTGTGAGCGCAATGAAGATATTTATCCGTATGAAAGCCGACAACCTGCCGCCAGCCGCTTTGTGAAAAGAAACGGTGCGTTTCAGAAGGAGTGAGGCGGAGTTCCTTGAAATCAAAATGCAGGGGGAGATGGAGTCCCTCCAGACTGCCGCCCACATACCAGGATTCGGTCTGCTCCAGAAGATTTCTGACTCCGGAATGTTTGTCCGGATCATCGGTTTCGAAAACAGCTTCAGCCTCGAGTTTTTTGTCAGGTCTCCAGATGCTTTCAACGGTGAGAACCGCCAGCATGAATCCTTCCTGGTCGTTCAGCGCCAGTTGTTGGCCGGGCTTTATTGACGTGGCTGTTTTTTCATCAATATCAAGGCAAATGGGCATGGGCCAGAGGGTGCCATCGGCGAGGCGCATGTTTGCAAGCACATTTTCGTAATCCCCTTTATTCATGAAGCCTCTAAGGGGATAAAAAGCTCGGTTCAACAGCATTTCCAGGTCGCAGAGCTGGCGGTGGTTCAGGTCGATTGCCGGAAAAGACAGGGCTTCCTGGCGGAGGCTTTCGATGCGTCTGAAATGAACCAGCAGGCTTTCGGAGTAGTCGGCCGACTTCAGGGGAGTGTTTTGGTCCGGCATGTTTGTTTCCCAATTTGAGGTGGGGGTATTTTACAAAAAAGAAGGTTCAAAGCTCAAATTAACAAAGAATGGCCAGGTTGTAATCAAATGTTTTGCTCCCCCAGATCTGTGTCGTTTTTTGAAATATCCGATCAGGTGTTTTTCGGGGATGCACAGCAGGAAGATTTTGTTTCAGGTATGCCGAGTTTTTTTAGGATGATGCCCATGGGGCAGAATTTTGTAAAGCCGAATTGGAGAAGATTTGCACCAACAAACGCTGTGAAAAAATACCAGTAGGGATGGACCCAGGTGCCAAGGGCCAGGCTTATGAGAATAAATGATCCGGCAATAGAATGGATCCAGTCGTTAACAATCATGTTGAGCTCCTTTAAAGTCAGTAAATAGTGATGAGTGACGAGTAAACGGTAAAGAGTATAGGGAGTTGTGCTTAAAAACTCAGGCGGGTCCCGGCATAGATATTGGTGTTGTCCTCAAACTGTCCCCAGAAGGTATGATCGTTTTTTCCCCGGAACAGGTTGCCACCGGCTTCGATTGACCAGTTATCGTTAAGCTTATAATTTGCTTTGGGGCGAATATAGGCATCCTCGTCAGATGGGGAAAAGTAGGTGAAAACCGATAAGCGCAGATTCTGGTTCATCAGCAGTTTGGTGAGGCGCAGGGTGATTAAATGGCGGTATTCATCTTTTTTCCGGGCACCGGCCGGCATGCTGCTTTCATATTGCGCGTAATCCTCCATGTACTCGAGATAATACTGCAAGCCACCGGAAAAGTTTCTGGCAATCTCCCTTTCATAGCCGGCAAGAAAACGGATTTCACTGTTGCGGATCAACGGGTCGTCGCCGCCGGGGTCCTGTCGTGAATCGTAATAGCCGATTTCGGTATTGCCGATTCCGCCCAATATGGCTTTCCTGGCGCTTGCACCGTAGACGGAAAGGCGCGGATAGATGAGTTCCATGGCAAGGGGATCAACGCCCTCAGGAGTATTCCAGAAGCCGTTGTAGAAATAAAGGGCAAGTTCGGTGCCATTGAGGTTTTTCGAGAGCCGCAGGGCATATTCGCTGTCCCGGGAAAAGTGGTTTCTTTCCTGGTCGGTAAAGATGAAGTCGCGTCCGGCAATTCTGCTCTGCATCGAGTTCCAGTAAGAAATGCGCGATCCATCGATATATTTAGAGCCGTTAAAGACCGGAACATAAACCAAGTCAAGGTTGAAGGCGTCAAGAAACAGGCTGGTTTTGATCGCATCACTGGGCGCTTTAAGATACTCGTCATCCCGGCCGATGAAGAAGGACTCCCAGTCTTTTGGGAAAAGGTCATTGATAAACAGCAGGTCGCCGGTTCCCCAGGTAAGCACCTGACGTCCTGCCTTGATATCCACTGTATCAAAGGGAGAGGAGACAACATTGAGTTCCCGGAGTTCAGCAGTCAGCTCTTCGGTTACAAGATCGCCCAGAATATCGCCTTTCAATTTCAGGGTTCCCCATGTGGCATTTTTCCCGAAATCCAGCTGCAGACGCGTTTCGGCGATTGATGCATCCTTTTCATCGACAGTGTTGTCTATTCTGCCGCCGGCCCGGGCCTCGATAAAACCATTGAAATCTATCTGATATTTATCAGACAGATAGTCCTGTGCCGTTGACACGCCCATCGCGAATACCGGCAAGGGCATGAAGAATAAAAGGGCAGTCAGGACTACTAATGTGTTTTGGCGATAATACATGATCCGTTATCTCACTTCTCTGGGCGCGCGCCGGAGATAGCGTTCCGTGAAGATGTTGTCGGCCAGGCCGATATCATATTGTATTTTGGTGAACTCCGTAACCGTGTTCCCGCCTGAATTCAGATCCTGCACCCGTGAAGAAAGAACCGTGGGGAGACCCTGAATAGTATCGGTTTTGAGCGCTTCAACGGTGCGGTATTTTTTGTTGTTGCTGTCAAAGTATTCGGCTTTCATCGGCAGAAAAGTTTTTTTATCTATCCAGACGGTATAAGAACTGAATTCTACGCTTTTCAGATCTTTGGGGATATTTTTAAGAACATATGAGGAGTCTGTGGTTTCGATGAGTTCGTGGTTGTCTTCGGTTGCCGATCGCCCGGATACATCTTCGTATAAAAAATGGGAGCCGACAAAACTGGTTCGCTTGTCCGCGGCAGCAATGCGTTTTACCAGGTCGAGGGCCGGTAGATACAACCAGCGGTCGTCGTCCTTGTCTATATGTTTGTGGACCATGAAGACCATTTTCCGGACATCGCTGGGTTTCTGGAAATAGACATAGAATTGCTGGTCGCCGCCATCTGCGACATCTCGTCTGAGGATGACGAATTCGCGGTTTCTAATTCTTCCCTGGGAGTCGGTAATCGTCATTGATACTTCCGAACGTCCGTCATTCCCGGCGTAATATGCGGCAAGGTTTGCTCTGTTGACGATTTCATCAACAGAAAGGGCTTGTTCTGCAAATCCCTGGGAGGATAACAGGGCTGCTGAAAGGATAATTCCCAGTATTATAGCGGCTATCTTTTTCATGATTAAACTCCTCTAACGTTTTCAAGAAAATCGGTGATCGCGGAGATCTTCGTGGTTAAATTTTGTCACTTGTTACTTTTTTTAAACAGCCAGGGTTCAAATGTCGCCACCAGAGCGGGCAGGATGATCATCGTGGCAACACCGGACACCGCCATTATGCTGGCCAGGAAAACCCCAACGGTTTGGTATGGAACCAGCGGCGCCGCAAGGAGCGGGGTGAAACCGATGGCGATGACGATTACATTCCTGGTGATCGCCCGGGCAGGTTCTTCAAACATCTCCTCGATTGCAGCTTTCCATGAGCCGGTTTTTTTATAAACCATCCTTGATCGTTCAAGGAAATGGATTGCAAAGTCAACCGCCAGCCCCAGAGTAAGCGACGAAAGCACCGCAACCGGCATGTCATAGTCTTTTCCAATAATGCCGATAATTCCGTAAATAAACGCGATGGTGACGGAAAGCGGAACCATGGCAAGCAGGCCCCAGAGCGGGGAACGGAAAAGAAAAGCCATCATTATGAAGACCACGACAAAGCTGCTCATAAATGACTTCAGCATGCCATTGACCATTTTATCCTGCCATACGACGTTCAGGTATGTGAGTCCGGCCCATTGATATTCGATTTCCATGGGAGGAGGATTTTCTTTAAAAAAAACGTCCATTTTGATGATAACTTTTTCCATGTCCTGATTGTCGCCGCTTTTAAGCTGTACCCAGATATTTGCCTTTGTATAATCAGGGGTGACAAGATGCCAGAGATCGTCGGGTTTGTGGCTGTTCTGAAAAGAGATCAAACTCTGGGCAACGGCATTGCTGGTGTCAGGGATACGATAATATTCCGGATTTGCTTCGTATAATTCCTGGTAAACCTTTTTGACCACATCGGCGACAGAGTTGCTTTTGCCCACAGCGCCTGATTCCACGAGCGATGCTTGCAGTTTTTCGATATAACGCAGCATTTCCGGTTGTTTGAAAATCTGGCCACGGTTTTTTACCTGTGCAACTGAGTCAAGAATATTCCCCCAGACCTCGTAGTCGGCGTCATTTGCAGCATTCATTTTTTCTTCGAAATTCCCGGTCAGTTTCCTGAACAATTCTTCGGGGGTTCCGCTGGTTTTTTGCATCTCATCAAGGGATAAAGCGGCGTCTTCCCTGATCGGACTGTTTTCGCCGCCAGGAATGACGTTGTTAATTTGTTCGTTTATGAGTGCCGCTGTTTCTGAAACACTCATGTCTCTTCCTTGGCCGGTAAGCACCAGATAGGCCTCATAGGTGCCGCCGAAATGATGGTTGAGGACCTTGTCTGCTACGCGGATGGGGTGGTCTTTTTTGAACCATTTTACCGGGTTGTCATTGATGTTTATTTTGGTGATTCCCCAGGCGGCAACGATAAGAATCATCAATGTGGCGGCCAAGATAAGTTTGGATTGATTATAGGTGAGTTTGCCGAGCCAGCGCAGGTGTCTTGACAGAAACCCGCTATGGACGTTTTTATTGCCATGCACGGCTGCGCCAAATCCGGAAAGGCTTTCCTCCTTCAGCATCATTATGTATGCCGGAACAAAAATAATCGTTAACAGCCATGCGAGCATGATTCCGAAAGCGACAAAAATGCCGAATACCTGCACCGGCGGAATCGGGGTAAGGGCAAGGGACAAAAAACCTGCCGCAGAGGTGAGGGAAGTATAGAACATGGGCATGAACAGTTGGTCCATGACATGTTCAAGAGTTTTTCGCCGGTCCCCGATTGACGGATATCTGTCAAAAAATTCCGAAAGTATATGGATACTGTCAACAACAGCAATGGGCATCAGGAAAATAGGGATCATGGAACTCATGATATGAAGCGTGTTTCCCGCGCCGATTAATAGCCCCATGGTTGCAATTACCGAGACCATGGCGATGATCAGCGGAGAAATGATCATGTTGATTTTTTTGAAGAAAATAAACATGAGGATAAAGATGGCAAGCATGGCCAGGGGCGCGGATACCGCCATCTGGATAAACATTTCAACTCCAAAGGTGTCTTCGGCAACAGGAAGACCGGTAATGTAAAATTTATCGCCGTTCGAGGTGTCTAATGTTCTAATATTATCAAGGAGCAGGGTTCGAAGTTCATAGGCAAAATCTTTTGCAGTAATCGGCAGATATATACAGAGAGCCTTGCCGTCTTCAGAGACCAGAGTGCCTTTGAGTAAAGGATTGGACATCGCATTGTCTCTGATTGCAAGGGCGCCTTCGCGAGAGGTCGGGGCTTCTTTCATCAGCCATTCGAAGCGGACCTGGCCCATCCCTGCCTGCTCAATGTTGTCGACGGTTCCCGGAGCAATGACATTTTGGGTGACAACCCTTTTTTGCGGATCTTTTTCAGAAGAAAGGTTCAGTGAATATTCCGTCAGGCTCTGGATGTTTTTCAGGGTGGCCGGGTTGAATACCCCGTCAGGATGTTCTTCGTTGACAATACCGACAACCACTACATCATGGAGAGAGAATTCCTGTTTGACTTTGTTGTGAAAGACGCGGACCGCTTCCTCTTTGGAAAGCATGTTTTCCGGGTCGGTGTCAACATGCACTGTGCTGATTAAAGATCCCAGAAGCAAGGTTGCCAGGATCATTATGACGGTGACCGTTTTCGGCCTTTTCATTGAAAAACCGATGAATTTTGAGGGAGCCATTTTTATTCTCTCCAGTGAGAACAGTTGTTTTAGTTTTATCTGTTGAAAAGCATGAGATGAGAGTTGGAGATCAGGGGAAAGGCCGGATTAGATCCGGACATATTTAAGCATTGATAAAAAGATGGAGCCCGGTCAAGTTTTTTTACAATAACTGTTTTTTATAAATGTCCAGCAGTATCCCATCTTTGCACAATCAGGCAGGATCCGCCGCTCGGCATATAGGCTTCTGGAGCAATGTTGAGCTGTTGCAGCCTGAAGTTTGATGTAATTTTGAGTCCATACTGAGTGGTTACGTTTTTTTACTCATGGCAAAACAATTCCCGCATGTTTTTTATGAGTTTGAGGACCCGTTTATCAGCAATGCGGTTATAAATGAAATTAGCATCTTTTCTGAAGTCGATGACCCCTTGATGTCTGAGAATTGTAAGGTGTTGCGAAACATTGGCTTTGGTTGTTTTTACTTCAGCCCTGATATCTCCAACTGTAAGTTCCTTGTCCTCCAGAAGACAAAGAATTTTTAATCTGATCGGGTGGGACATGGTTTTTAAAAGAGCGGCAACAGCGTCAACATCCTCAGATTTCATGATATTCCCTCGTGGTAGTTTAGAGATTAACTTAATACTTAATTTACTCTTGTCAATATATTTTTTCTGTTTTAGCCTTATCGGTTTGTTGCGTTATGTTGTTCGTATTCTGCCGCTTCATTTTTGGCCAAAGTCCACTGACACCGGGATCTGTTCCAGATTTGTTGTGACGAGCCGCTTTAAGGCGCTTCCCTGATTTACGGCAATTTCCAGATAGCCCCTGCTGCCGATAAGCGCAATGATTTCTCCGGATGATTTGGCAGCGTAGTATTTTGAAATTCCGCAAACAGTGGCGCTGCCGATTGATACGGATGCGCGTTGAAGTTGTTCGTCGTTATGTGGTTTTAGATCGTCTCGATGAATATTGGTTATCAGGTTCCCGAAATGATCGGAATGAATGATGTTGCCCGATAATGAATTGCTGTGGCTATCAAAAAAGACTGCAGGAAGAGATATAACCGTTGGTTCGGATAGCGGAATTTCTTTTCCGAGCTTTTCGGGAGCCAGTCCCGATGCGAGAGCGGCAGCCACCGGCGCAAAAATGTCCCTTCCATGAAAAGTACCGCTTATAGGGTGAAGGAAAAGTTCGCTGTTGGTCACCTCAAAGGCTTTTTCACAGACGCCTTTTTTAAGAATACAGGTCAGTACACCATTATCTGGTGCTAAAAAAAACTGCCGGTGGGCGCATAGTAGAATAATTTTTCTGGCTGATCCCACACCTGGGTCAACGATCACCACATGAAGTGTGCCCGCAGAAAAAAAAGGAAAAGCCGCTTCAATACAATATGCCGCCTGTAAAATATTATATGGATTAATCGTATGGCACAGGTCGACGATGGACACTTCGGGGCGGCGTGATAAAATAATACCTTTAACGATGCCCACATATTCGTCATGCAGTCCGAAGTCAGTCGTCAGTGTTATGATATTATTGTCAATTTCGCCTGGCATTTCTTTGTATGTCCAAAAAGTGGATTGTACCCGAAACCTTCATTTCAGGAAGCGATGATATCTGCCCAAATTCTCTCTATTTGATTTTCTTGTAAATTCTAGTTGTAAATATGGTAAAAACGATGTTATCCAAATGAGTTATTGCATTAAGCGTAATCAACCTTTTGCTTAATTACCCCCGGAAGACCACTTCGTCAAGGGCCAATTAGAAAGAAAGCAAAGTTTTAAGAAAATATTTGTATTTTGGGAGTATTGCCTGATAGAATTTTTTATCTTGCAAATACTGTTCTGAAACTGGTAAACATATAATAACTAGTAATTATTCTCAGTAAGAGGAAGTCACATGATTGACATGCAAAAAATGCGAATGACAAAGCAGAGGCAGCTGATTCTTGAGGAATTGCAGAAGGTTACCAGTCATCCAACCGCGGATGAGATTTATCATATGGTTCGCAGGAAAATGCCCAAAATAAGCCTCGGAACTGTTTATCGTAATCTTGAAATTTTATCATCCTGCGGGGTAATCTGGAAAGTATCGGTGGGAGGCACCCAGAAACGGTTTGACGGGAATATTAATCCCCACTCTCATGTTCGGTGCGGAAGCTGCGGCAGGGTTGACGATGTGCATATCAAACCAGAAAAGAGTGTCAATCTCCAGGCGCAACTACTTACTGATTACAAAATCATTGGACACCATGTGGAATTTTTGGGCATCTGCCCTCAGTGCAACCACTCAGGTAAAGAAAAAATGTCCTGATTGCCAATTAGTAGTCACCTGATCAGATTTTTATAGAAATGGTTGATTCCGCAGGTCAGGGTCCAAAGGTATATTGCATAGCTTCATTCCGGGTAATGACTAGGTGTGGATGAGTTCCTTTCAGACCTGTTCTCTCATTCTATTTTTAATTGTAATAAAATATTTTTTTCAATAAATTCGATTACTATTTGTCGTATTTTGGTATTTCTATATAAGAAATTTATGATATCAGGAGGTTTTTAAATGGGAAGATTATCTGGAACGAAGACAGAAAAAAATATTCTAACTGCCTTTGCCGGGGAGTCTCAAGCGCGGAATCGTTATACATATTTCGCTTCCAAGGCAAAAAAAGAGGAATTTGTTCAAATAGCCAATCTCTTTGAGCGCACCGCAAATCAGGAAAAGGAGCATGCAAAACGATTGTTTAAGTTTCTCGAGGGCGGCGAAGTTGAAATAACCGCAAGTTTTCCTGCAGGTGTAGTAGGAGCCACTTTTGACAATCTTGAAGAGGCCGCCGCAGGAGAAAAGTATGAGCATAGCGAAATGTATCCCGGTTTTGCCAGGATTGCCCGGGAAGAGGGGCTTGATGAAATTGCCGAGGCATTTGAGGCTATTGCTAAAGCGGAAAAGCAACATGAGAAGCAGTACAGGGCCTTGGCTGCGAATATAAAGGCAGAGCGAGTCTTTAAGCGGGATAAAAAGGTACGTTGGCAATGCGGGAATTGCGGATATGTCCATGAAGGTGAAGAGGCCCTGGATAAATGTCCCGCCTGTCTCCACGCCAAGGCTCATTTTGAACTTCTTGGTGAAAATTACTGATGGATGAAAGGTGATCATTATCCCCGTCGTTCTGCGGCGGGGTCTAAATTAATATGAATTTAATGAGCACGGAGGTGAATCATGGCTGAAAAACTAGGTGTTTATAAATGTGAGCTGTGCGGCAATATAGTCGAGGTTCTACATGCAGGCGCAGGGGACCTCGTCTGTTGCGGTCAGCCCATGACGTTGCAGAAAGAAAATACGGTTGATGCCGCAAAAGAAAAACATGTGCCGGTAATAGAGAAAATTGCCGGTGGGTATAAAGTTAAACTGGGTGAAGTGCCCCATCCGATGACTGCTGAGCACTATATTGAATGGATTGAACTGATTGCCGGCGGAAAAGCATATGTCCAATTCCTTAATCCAGGTGATCAACCTGAAGCGATGTTTATGGTAAATGACGCCCAGGTTGCAGCCAGGGCTTACTGTAATTTGCACGGACACTGGAAGGCATAACTATGTTGAGCAAAACTATTGAAAAAGCGCTGAACAACCAGATCAACGCAGAGATGTACTCATCGTATCTGTATCTTTCAATGAGTGCGTACTTTGCTTCTATTTCGCTTTCTGGAAGTTCGAGCTGGATGAAGATGCAGGCCCAGGAAGAGATGTTCCATGCCATGAAGATGTATGATTTCGTCAATGAAAGGGGAGGCAGGGTCTTGCTTGCCGCCATAGATCAACCACCCGCCCAATGGAAGTCGGTTGTTGATGTTTTCAAAAATGTTCTCAGTCATGAGCAGAAAGTGACCGGGCTTATTAATGGTCTGGTCAATATGGCCCTTGATGAACGGGATCATGCAACAAATATTTTCCTGCAATGGTTTGTTTCCGAACAGGTTGAGGAAGAAGCTACGGCAGGGGACGTTTTAAACAAGGCAAAGCTTGTTGAAAAAGACGCAAGCGGCCTGTTTGTTCTTGATAAGGAACTCGGCCAGCGGGTGTTTGCACTGCCGGTAAAGGCATAATCCTGACGGAGTCGTGACAGGTCGCTCTATTTCGTCGTTACAGTGTTGCGGGGTCTGGGTTTGCAAAAGGCTCGGCATGCTTATAATGGATGCCACCGCTTTCGCGAAGCGACTCCTCAGAGTATTCAGGTCCGCGCTTCCCTGTATGTAAATTTTTCGAAGACTGCGCTATCTAATGAGCCAGCCTAAGACTTTGCGATTGATTTTTTGCGAGTCTATCAAGCCTGAAAATTCCAGGAGGGTGTTTAGGGAAAATAAATGTCTTCTTAGGATACTGTAGATTGGCGGGGTCCACTGGTGAATTTTCCGGGATGAGATACAAACCATTTACATAAAAAAACCGTCGAGCCCGAATGAGGCCGGCGGTTTTTTTATGTAAAATAACTGCTGCCAGGAGGAAAAATCCCGACAAATAACCAGAAGGATCAGGATGTTGTTTTGTCTTCGGTCTTCTGTTCTCGGTCTTTTGTCACTGGGCGTTCCTTTTTGATTATTCTGATTTCCTCTTCTGACGGTTTTATGTCGGGATCCCCTTGAATGGAAATACGGACGTTGTTCTTTTTTTCCAGTTCCTGGATTTCGTCGCGTTTATTGTCTAACAGGTATTGGGCGGCTTCAAGAGGCAGGCGGCATTTGATCCGCTCTACTCTTTTGCGGGAAGCGCTGGTCTGAATTCTCCGGAGATAAACCAGCGCCAGGGTTTCTACGGACCGGACCATGCCCCGCCCCTGACAATGCTCACATACCCGGTAGCTGCCCCGCTGGACCGGGGAGGCCATTTTTTGCCGTGAAATCTGCAAAAGTCCGAACTTGGAAATCCGGCTTATATCCACTTTGGCCTTGTCCCGTTTCATGCAGGTTTTGACTTGTTTTTCCACCTCTCGTATGTGGCGGGTATTGCGCATGTCGATGAAATCAACGACAATGAGGCCACCGAGATCCCTGAGTCGTAACTGTCTGGCCAGTTCCTCCGCCGCTTCCATATTGGCAATAAAAATACTTTCTTCAAAGCTTTTATCCTTACCTGTCCGGCCGGAGTTTACGTCTATTGCCACCAACGCCTCGGTGGGACTGATAACAATTGAGCCACCGGAAGGCAATTGGACTGTTGGCTGGTAAATCTGCTCGATCTGTTTTTCAACATCAAAGTGGGAAAAAATCGGCCTGGAATCTTTGTGCAGGCGAGCCTTGGTCCGTTTCTGCTTTGCGGGCAGCAGGTCAAGGAAGCGAACAACTTTCTGATAGGCTTCTTCATTGTCCACCAGGATTTCGTCAATATCCGGGGTGAAATAATCACGCAAGAATCGCGATATGATATCCTGCTCTTTGTAAATTAATGAAGGAGAGGGCGCGTCCTGACCTTTTTGTTTGATCTCATTCCAGAGATTGAGCAGGTATTTCATGTCCTGGGACAGGGATGTCTTGGTGATGTCCTTACTGGCGGTTCTGACGATATAGCCGATACCTTCAGGGCGCTTGACGCTGTTGATCATGCTTCTGAGCGTTGCACGCTCGGCCTCATCGTCGATTTTTCGCGAGATTCCGGCGCTGTCGCTTCCCGGCATCAAAACCAGATAACGCCCCGGCAAAGAAAGGTAGGTGGTCATGTTGGCGCCTTTATTGCCGGTAGCCTCTTTGACGACCTCGACAAGCACTTCCTGGCCTTTACTGATTGCATCTTTGATGTTGAGCTGTTTCCAGTTGGCGCCCGGTTTGATTTCAGGATTATAGTATTCCGGGTGAATATCGCTGAACGGCAGAAAGCCGTTTTTCTCTTCTCCTATATCAACAAAAGCCGCCTGCAGATTGGCCTCAACCGCTACAATTTTTCCCTTATAGATATTGCCCTTGGTTTGTGTATGGACAACGGTTTCAACCTGAAAGGATTCGACCTTGCCATCCTCAAGAAGGGCAATGCGGCATTCTTCGGGCTCATCCGTATTGATCAGCAGTGTATATTTCGATGTTGACTCATTTACTTCAACGGTTTCCTTTGCTGCACTGGCAGAAGGTTTCGTGATTTCTCTTTTTTGGGGCTTCCTTGCAGGAGTCGGTCCGGATCTTTTTCTAGGTGGGCGGCCAGTGCGTTGGTACTTTTTGTTCCGCTTTTCAGGGTCTTTATTTGTTCCTTCCGGTTGGTCCTGGACCTGTGGAGCATCCTCGAGATGCACTGTTTGTAAATCAGTCTTTTTTTTCTTGGGGGTAAACCATTGTCCGATTCTGGAAAGCAGTGAGCCTGCATTTTCCTCTTCAGAGGTCTGTTGATTCTTGTTGTCAGTTTGTGGTTTGGTAGTATTCGTTGTCATTATGATTAGTTTTCGTTATGGATGATTTTTTTAATAGTAGTTTCAGGTGGTTATCGGTTGATTTAATGTCCAGGTTGAGTGCCTGGCTTATTTCCTTTGCCGTGCAAGGTCTTCTTTTAATTAAATCAACTATATCTTTTTCAGTTACGTTTATGGAATTATTCTCATGTCCGGAGTTGAATGATGCGATTATTTCCACCGGTCCCGAAAGCTGATCTTTAATTCGGATCATTTCAGCATTGCTTAAGGAAACAGCAAATTTTTCCAGGGGCGGTCTTGCAACAGTATTCAGCTGAATTCGGTCCGGTGAAATGCTTTGGAGGATTTTGTTGAGCGCGACAATATCCTCATTTCTATCGTTTACTCCTTTAACCAACAATATTTCAAGCCATATTTTTCCTTTGAACTCCTTTGCGAAAACTTCGAGACCGGTGATTATCCGCTCAAGGTCAGTGCCGGAAACCGGGCGGTTTATTTTCCTGAAACTGTCGGGTAGTACTGCATCCAGGGAAGGAATAACGATATCCGCCAGGAGAAGGGAATCTCTTACCTCTTTCCTGTGCAACAGGGAGCCATTGGTTATCACAACTACTGGTTTGTCAGTGTTGGTTTTGAGATAGGAGATTATTGCCTCAAGTCCCGAGTGCAGGGTCGGTTCTCCTGAAGCAGTGAGGGTGAAAACATCGATTGATTCAAGCTTTTTGCCGTCTGCAAGAATAGCATCGATTTCAGCAAGGATTTCCTTGACCGGTGCATATTCCTTGCGTTTATCGGTGAAAAGGGAATTTGGGCCGACCTCACAATATATGCAATCAAAATTGCAGGTTTTTGTCTGAAAAAGATCAATTCCAAGGGATCGGCCGAGCCGTCTTGAGTTGACAGGTCCAAAAATATATTTCATTTATTAAAAAGTTGTTATTGGATTGTTTAGGTTGATACACTGATGCGGTTTGCATGGCAGGATCAATGTTAATTAAAGAATATCAATCTGTTGTAATAAAAATTCTAAGGGGGGCAGCTCATTGTTAAACTGATTGTCACCCCTAATAATTTCAATAAGTTAGAAGCGTTTTAGTTCTCCGCAGTGTGTTTTTCGGATGCCGGCAATTTTGCCTTGACACTCATCCATGAGAAGCGTAGATTCTTCATTCTACAATAAAATGCTGGAATTTACTCGATTTTATTGTTTACCTTAACATATTGGAATAAAAAAGAAATTGATGTGTTAAGCGTTGGGTGTTTCCGACCGCATTCCGGAGAAAATGAACATCAACTGCGCGTGCATTCCCGTAGCTTCTTGCTACGGGGGCAATGAGCGAGTCCGACAATAGTTAAGTATAGTTAGGTTAAGTGTTCAATTGCCACGTGGCGTGGAGTCCTTGCTGTCCTGCCGCGAGGCGCTTCAATGTAATTAATAGACTCCTTGCAATAGGAGCAGTTCAGTTGCCCTGAGACAGGATAGAGAAACGAGCCCGAAGTATTCGTTTCACCCCGCTTATCTGCGAGATGTCGAAGAGACCATTTATGGACAGGCACTAACTAATAATCACTCAATTCATAAATTACAAACAGGATAGAAAAAATGCGCAGTGATGCAATGAAAAAAGGATTGGAAAGGGCACCTCATCGTTCTCTCTTTAAAGCCATGGGATATACCAATGAGGAAATCAGCCGCCCATTGATCGGTATCGGGCATGCACATAATGAAATAATTCCCGGCCATATCCACCTTGATAAAATAGTCGATGCGGTCAAGGCGGGAGTTCTCCTGGCAGGCGGGACTCCGGTTGCATTCGGGACAATAGGGGTTTGTGATGGCATTGCGATGAATCATTCAGGAATGAAATATTCCCTGGCCAGTCGTGAGATAGTTGCGGATTCAGTAGAAATCATGGCCCGTGCGCATCCTTTTGACGCCATGGTGCTGGTGCCCAATTGCGACAAGGTGGTTCCGGGGATGCTCATGGCAATGCTGCGGGTGAACATCCCGGCAGTCATGGTCAGTGGCGGCCCGATGCTCACCGGCCGTTTTCAGGGCAAAGATGTTCATCTGGTCAGTGTCTTTGAGGGAGTCGGCAAGGTGAAAGCCAACACCATGACAGAAGAAGAACTCAATGAGCTTGAGGATTGCGCCTGTCCCGGATGCGGTTCATGTGCCGGTATGTTTACGGCAAATTCCATGAACTGCCTCACTGAGGCCCTTGGTTTGGGATTGCCCGGTAACGGCACAATACCTGCGGTGTCAGCCGCGCGCATCAGGCTAGCCAAGCAGGCGGGCATGGCAATAATGAATTTGCTCTCGGAAAACATCTGCCCACGGGATATTGCAACGTTGGCGGCCTTTGAAAATGCCATGGCGGTTGATATGGCACTGGGTTGTTCGACGAATACGGTCCTCCATGTCCCGGCCATTGCAGCGGAAGCGGATGTGGATCTTTCTCTGGAGATGTTCAATCAGGTCAGCCGAAAAACACCGCATCTCTGCAGCTTGATTCCCGGCGGGCCTCACAGTCTCCAGCAACTGGACGAGGCGGGTGGTGTTCAGGCGGTCATGAAGGAGTTGCTCAACACTGAGGCTGGTTTGAACACCGATGTTATGACCGCAACCGGCAAAACTTTAAAAGAAAATCTGGCCAAGGCTTCAGTTCGTGACCAGAATGTCATTAAGCCTGTGGCGTTTCCTTATCATAAGGTAGGTGGGATCGGCGTACTGTACGGCAATCTGGCACCGGACGGCGCGGTTGTCAAGCAGTCGGCGGTGGCGGAGGAGATGCTTAAGCACACCGGGCCGGCAAGGGTTTTTAATTCTGAGGACGAGGCCCAGGCGGCGATTCTTGGCAACAAGATTAATCCCGGCGATGTGGTGATTATCCGATATTGCGGACCTAAAGGCGGTCCGGGCATGCCGGAAATGCTGTCTCCCACCTCGGCGATAATCGGCATGGGGCTTGGTAAGAGTGTGGCGCTGCTCACCGACGGCAGGTTCAGCGGCGGGACGCAAGGGGCCTGTATCGGCCACGTCTCACCGGAAGCGGCAGAAGCCGGCCCCATTGGTCTTGTCCATGAAGGGGACAGAATAATTATTGATATTCCAGGCAACATCCTGACCCTTGATGTGTCTCCTGAAGAGCTTGAAAAAAGAAAAGCTTCATGGAAACCGCTGCCTCCGAAGATAACCAGCGGTTATGTGGCACGTTACGCAAGGCAAGTGACTTCAGGAAGTACCGGGGCGAGATTGAAGTAAATTACCCGTGGCTCTGCTGGACCGGAAGTTACACCATACTACGATAGGCTCAGACTCCCAACTGGGTTGAGGGATTTAAGAGAGTATAAATCAAAGGCTTGTGCGCAAATATTTTGAGCTTTATTTCACCCTTACATCTGATTGAGAATCCGCTTCACTCCTGTTTCCTGATAATGCGGCGCGTTATTTTCGTGAGTTTTGTATTTCTCATGCCTTCATATGCGATTGCAGGAGAAATACTCCCAGAACCATGGCAGCTTGAAGCGGATCGGATTACAAGTGTCCAGGAATCGGAAGAGGTAATTGCCGAAGGAAATGTTATCTTCAGCCGTGAAGAACAGCCCGGAGTCAAGGCGATCACCATTAAAGCCGACAAAATTTTCTATAATAAAAAAACGAGTACCATTGATGCCATCGGCAATATTTCCATTCTTTCTCCAGAGGAAACCATCTATTCCGACAAAGCCAGGCTCAATCTTGATACGCAGACCGGGGTGCTCAATAGAATTTCACTGTATATCAAAGAGCAGAATCTGTATTTTACCGGTGAGTCGGTAAAAAAAGAGGGAGAACTGACCTATTCGTTCAAGGACGGCTGGGTCAGCGCCTGCGATACCCCGCCCGGTGGCACTGCTCCCTGGTGTATCAGAAGTAAGGAGGCGCGGGTGACCATGGACGATTTTGCCGTTTTGAAGCACGCCACTTTCCGGATCAAGGATTGGCCCATAGCGTATACCCCCTACCTCATTTTCCCGGTAAAGACCAAGCGCGAGAGCGGGTTTCTTTTCCCGGAAATATTGCATTCCAATAGAGACGGCTCCGGGTTTATGGCGCCTTATTTTATCGATATATCGCCAAGCATGGATATAACTCTGTATCCAGGATATTTGAGTAAAAGGGGTGTTGCCTCGGCTGTAGAGTTTCGTTATGTGGCTGATTCCTATTCCAGAGGAACTTTTGCGATAAATTACCTGGAGGACGAAACCACTGATTATCAAAAGGATCCTGCTGATCCTAATGATAGCAATATTGATTATCGTAGTGACGGCAAGTTCAGGGATCTTCATGATCGCTATTGGGTCCGAGGGAAAATTGACCAGAATCTGGCAAAGGATTTAATATTGAGATTTGATCTCGATCTCGTTTCTGATTGGGATTATCTGATAGAATATCGTGAAGGAATGACCGGCTACAGCAAGAGCAATGCCGATTTTGTCAAAGGGTTTAATCGAGGCTTTCAGGAAGAAAGTATTCCTTTGCGGGAGTCAACGGTGGAGTTGTCAAAATCCTGGAATTCCACGGTGCTTGGCGGTGAAATGCGTGCCGTGGATGATGCCCGGAGCGACAAATCCTTGTCTGAGCCGGTGCACACCCTGCCGCGGCTGATATTCAATAATCATCCCATTTTTACTTTCCTGCCTGTCAGCCTCGACTGGGATACCGAATATGTCTATTATTGGCGCGAAGAGGATTATGGCTACCAACGGCTTGACACCCATCCGCGGCTCAGTATTCCTGTGCCCCTGGGAAGTCTTGTTGAAGGCAAGATGTCTGCTGGGGTACGTGAGACCCTTTATTTAATAGAAAACAACGGGGAAAGCGCTGATCCCTGGGAGGAAGGTGACAGTAAAAACCGGACGATTGTGGATTTTGACATAAACGCCGCAACAGTTCTGACTAAAGATTACGAGATGGATATTGGTTCACTGCGCTTCGTAAATCATACATTCCGGCCGAATATTCAATACAGCTATATTAATTCCAGAACACAAAAGGAGCTGCCGAATCTCGACAGCTTTGACAGGATTTCACTGGCAAACGGCCTTACCTATGAATTAAATAATTATTTCAGTGTCGGTAGTATTCTCGATGAAGGTATCTTCTCCGAACGCTACATCGGTAAACTGAAAATAAGCCAGACCTATGACATTGCCGAGGCCAGGCGACAACTCAAAACCAACTCCAACGATGAACGCCGGCCTTTTTCAGATATCCTTCTTGATCTCAACATCCAGCCGTTGAACAGGCTCTCCCTTGAGTACCATACGGCCTGGGATATTTATGAAGACCGGATTGAAAGATACCAGTTCAAGGGAGCCTATACCGACACCAGGGGCGATAATCTCACTTTTGACTATAATTATGTGCCCGGCACCGCAAGGGATCTGACCGGCACATTGACTGTCAAGGTGACTCAGGATCTGCAAATCAAAGGTGACACGACACGATCATTGCTCTATGACCGGACGGTGAGTGAAAAAATCGGGCTTATATACGCGCCTCATTGCTGGCAGGTGGAAATTAATTTTTCCAAGACCTCGGATGATCAGCGGATTATATTTCTGTTCACACTCTCAGGATTCGGCAAAGCCTTTGAATGGGGCAAGGATAATTTGTAACCTGCATTTCTCACCAACATTTGGTAAAGAATGGATAACCGACAGGAATTAAATAATGGCCGCGGTTCAACAGCATTACGATGTTTTCAACGGGGACGCAGACGGAATCTGCGCCTTGCACCAGCTCAGACTTGATGATCCCAAGCCGGCGCAATTGATAACCGGGGTAAAACGGGACATTAAGCTCCTCAGGCATTTAGTCGGGGTGCAAAACGCCGTGTTAACGGTTTTTGATATTTCACTGGACAGCAACCGTGAATATCTCGATGATCTTCTTGAGACCTGCACGATAAACTATTATGATCATCATTATGCAGGACAAATACCAGATTCAGGCAATCTCATATCACATATTGATCCAGGCGCCGATGTCTGCACATCGATGATTGTTGACCGGCGGTTAAAGGGTAAACACAGAGGTTGGGCAGTTGCTGCTGCATTTGGGGACAATCTCCATGAAAGTGCAGCGGCTCTGGCTCAGGGATTCTGTTCGGAAGAGCAGCTGGCAGTTTTAAGAGAAATAGGGGAATTAATGAATTACAACGGGTATGGCTCATCCATGGAGGATCTGCATTTTACCCCGATTGAACTTTATGAGGCGTTGAAACCCTATGAGGACCCTCTTGAGTTTTATGATAAATCCCAGGTTTTTGCCGTGCTTCGCGACGGGTTTCATGGAGACATGCGGTCGGCTCGAAGTCATGATCCGATTCATGTGAGTCTTGGTGGCAGGGTTTTTCGTTTTCCATGCGAGTCCTGGGCCAGGAGAACTGCCGGGGTCTTCAGTAATGAAAAGGCGCGGGAAAAGCCGGACCTCGCCCATGCCTTGATAGTTGACAATCCGGACGGCACCTTTCTGATTAGTGTCAGAGCCCCTTTGCAAAACAAGCAGGGTGCTGATATCCTTTGCCGGGCATTTCCGACTGGTGGCGGGCGTTCTGCAGCGGCGGGGCTCAATGCATTACCCCCTGAAATGCTGGGCGATTTCATACACTCATTTGATGAGGTTTTTGCAGGATGAAAAAGCACTGTAACAGTTGGAAATGGTTTGCGGCTCTTCTCTGGTTTGTTTTTTTTACGCCGGATTTTTCATCTGCTGAACCCGGGGCGGCACCCCTTGCTGCGGATCTTGTTGAAGATGGGCAGTTAATTGACCTTGCCACCCCGAGATATAAAGGTGTCTTTAAGGAACTTAGGCTTCGCCATAATTTTTCACAGGAAGAAATTGATCGTATTTTCAAAGGAGTGACGATTCGAAAACGGGTTCTGGAATTGATGGACACCCAGTGGGAAGCCAAGCCCTATTATGAGTATTACCCTCGCTTTATTACCAGGGATGTGATTAAGGAAGGAAGGAATAATCTTGAAAAATATCGGTTGCTCCTTGACCGGGTTGAGGAAAAGTTTGGTGTAGAACGTGAAATCGTTATTGCCATCTGGGGTATTGAAACGCGTTACGGCAAATATGAAGGGGCTTTCAACCTGTTTAGAACCTTGAACACAATGTTTGATGCCTATCCCAGAAGAAGGGATTTTTATCGGAAACAGCTTGTCGAATTTCTGCTGCTTTGCAGAGAAAATGGGGTTGAACCCCAGTCGGTAACAAGTTCCTATGGCGGCGCATTCGGCCAGACGCAGTTTATCCCTTCGAGTTTCAGGGCCTATGCCGTTGATTTTGACGGAGACAACAAGAGAGACGTCTGGAATTCAATCCCCGATATTCTGGCAAGCATTGCAAATTATCTGAAGAATTTTGATTGGACCTACGGAGCGCCGATTTATGGGGAGATCGGCACTTTACTCAAGGAACAGAAACTTGAAGACGCCTATAAGAATGGCAGGAAGGGGCTTATGGCGCTTGAGGATGTTGCAAAAGCCCAGGGTCTCGATTTGCCGGCTTCTCCGGACAATAAAGCGGTCAGTATTGTCGGCCTTGAACTTGAAAATGGCGCGATGCGCTATGTGGTCGGTTATCCTAATTTTCAGGCCATTACAAAATGGAACAATTCCAATCGTTACGCCATGGCAGTGACGGAACTTGCCGCGAACTATAAAAAGTAATGCGACGTGTTGTCCATCAAGCGTTTTATAAAAAGGCAGGATAGGCTGGAAATGTGAGGTTTTCAGCTTCTTTCAAAGACCGGACGGACTAATTTTTATGCAGGCACTGGGGATGGTTCGATTCGCAACACTTGTAACCCTGCTCTTCATTTTTTTCTCCCAGTTAAATCCGGCAGAAGTAAGGGCCCAGGGTTTTTCGCAGGGGAAAAATCACAGGCTCCTGAATTTTTCCGACGATTATACTCCGCAATCTTTGCACGAAGCCCTGTCTTCAAGTTTGCAGTATCTGGCGTGCATTCCTGAAGACAGGGAGTATAAAGTCTGTGGTAGTATTGTTCGCGCCGGAGATATTGCCGACTCCCTGAAATTTTTTGAACAACTCCTTCAAGAACATCACTCACCTGCAGAATTCAATCGTCTGGTTCAGGAAAATTTTCAGATATGCCAGGCCGAAAGCACCGAGAAAGCAGAGGAAATTCTGGTGACCGGCTATTTTGAACCGGTTTATCGGGGGAGCCTTGAACGGAAACACCCCTATTTTTACCCCTTATATGAGCAACCCCTGGACCTGATTAAAAAGGATGGGGGTGAAGGAATAAAATCCTGCCGTATGGAGAACGGTAAGGATGTTCCGTATTGGACACGCGCCGAAATCGAGGAGGGGCAACTGCTTGCTGGTCGGGAATTGGTCTATCTCGCTGACCCGGTTGAAGCATTCATCCTTCATGTCCAGGGGTCCGGAACTATCCGGTTTGAAAATGGTACAACCCGCCGGATTCATTATGCGGCAAAAAACGGCAGGGAGTACAGCAGTATCGGCAGACTCCTGGTTGACGAGGGCCGGATGGAACTGGAGCAGGTGAATCTTCCTTCGATCATTGCCTACCTTAAGGAACATCCTGAACAAAGAAAGCGCATTCTGTATCACAACGAATCGTATATTTTTTTCAGATGGGGGGAATCCGGCCCCAGGGGGGTATTGGATGAAGAGCTTACTCCGGAAAGGTCGGTTGCCCTTGACCAGGCCTACTTTCCACCCGGGATGTTGGGTTATCTGGTCACGGAAAAACCCGTTACCGATAAAGCGGGAAATGTGGTCAGCTGGCTGCCGATGAAACGTTTCGTACTCAATCATGATACCGGGTCGGCAATAAAGGGCCCGGGGAGGCTGGATTTTTTCTGGGGCCGGGGAGATTATGCGGAAACTGCTGCGGGGATGATGAAACACCCGGGCAGGTTCTATGTTCTCCTGCAAAAGAAATAGTTGCCAGGTATTGCCGGTTGATTGTAGAATTCATACACAATGCCATAAGTCCGATCCATCTTGACGGGCTGCGTCACTCATTGCGGTGGCCTGCTCACAGCGCGGCAAGGCTGCTCCGCCGGCCTCCTCGTTCGTTCCTTGCCTGATCAAGCGCCTCGAACTTATGTCGCTATGTATAAAATCGAAGCCGGGCCCGTTTCGCGGCCGGCAAATCTAACATGACCTATGCTGTTTGAGAGAAAAGCGGCTTAGCCGGGGGGCGATACATGAAACAACCTGAGATCGATTATTGGATAGCTTCAATGCTGGAGTCACACGGCAATGTTTCAGATCTGAATATTACCGTGGGCATGCCGTTGCAGGTGGAGTCGGCCGGAGAACTCAAGCCGGTTCGAGTGAAACCTGATGTCAAGACCCTGACCCCTTTTCAGGCTGAAACTTTTGCCCTGAATCTGCTCAGCGGTAATCAGCGTTTACTGGACGATCTCGCCTCCACCGGCTCCTGTGACATGTCCTACTGGTTGGGCGATAAGGCCCGGTTCAGGGTCAATATTTTTTCTCAAAAGAACAATTTGTCAACGGTTTTGCGAAAACTTGAAACAACCATTCCGACTATTGATAAGCTGAATCTGCCGCCGGTCTTCAATAAAATGGCTGAGGAATTAAATGGCATGGTCCTGGTTACCGGTGCCACCGGTTCCGGTAAATCAACCACCCTTGCCGCACTTCTTCACAAAATCGGCGATGAAAAGCCGGTTCATATTGTAACCCTTGAAGACCCCATTGAGTACGTACATCCTCATAGCGTCGCAACTTTTAATCAACGAGAACTGGGCAATGATTTTGACGCGTTCGCTTCAGGATTGCGTGCCGCTTTAAGGCAGGCGCCAAAAGTTATTCTGGTGGGTGAGATGCGTGACCGTGAAACCATGGAGATCGGCCTTTCCGCTGCTGAAACCGGCCATCTGGTTTTCAGCACCTTGCATACTATTGAGGCGGGCCAGACCATCAACCGCGTTATTGGTATGTTTGACAAGGAAGAGCATGATCAGGTACGCAGCCGGCTTCAGGAGACTCTGCGCTGGGTGGTCTGTCAGCGATTGTTGCCAAAGATCGGTGGTGGCCGTGTCGGGGCTTTTGAAGTAATGGGTATGAATCTGCGGATTCAGGAAGTTATCATAAATGGCGAGTCAGAAGGCAAGACTTATTATGAAATTATCGAAAGCGGCGCCACGCAGGGGATGATGACCTTTGATCAGCATATTCTTCATCTGTTTGAGGAAGGACTGGTTACCGAGGAAGTGGCAATGAATTACTGTTCCAGAAGAAGCGCGCTCGGTCGTGGCCTTGATCAGATCAAGGCGGCCAGAGGCGAGGCAACCAGTCATATTACCGGGTTGAAGATGGATCAGAAAGAAGATGAGAGGAAGTCCGGCTTCTGAACCGCGAAGAATGAGATGTGATGTGCCCTGCATGTGCAAGATGTATAAAAGAAGCCTTAACGGGATTATAAGATGAGGAAGAATAATGCGCCATTCGTCGTTGCCTGTCATTTGGATTAAGAGGAGGAATAGATGATTTCTCAATGCCCGCATTGTAATCAGTCTTTAAACCTTAAACCCGCACAGATTGAGAAGGTTGAAAACGCTCTCGACCGCCTTCAGTCCGGATCACTCAAGCTGAATTGTCCCCATTGCAATAAGTCCATGGAACTGGGAAAGGACGGATCCCTTGCCGGCTCAGGCGGAACGAAACAAAAAATCAAGGGAGCAGTCAGTAAACTGTCGCCGCCGGCCCCTCCTGATCTAAAATGGCTTGCCTCCACCACCACTGTGGGGGAGGGTGATGAGATTAAGGATATTCCCATGGCCCTGTTTCTGATGAAGGAGGGTGATCTCAGGGATTCGGTGGCCGGGAGTTTTATTGAATTGTTTTATCAGCCGGTTTATGCCGAGACAGCGGAACAGGCCATGGGCAAAATGCGCTTTGTTAATTTTTCCGCGGTTATTCTCCATTCCGGGTTTGAAGGCGGTTCCCTTGAAAATTCGGTTTTTCACAAATATATGAAAAACATGGCCATGTCACGCCGCCGTTATATTTATTATGTTCTTGTCGGACCGGATTTCCACACCCTGTATGATCTCGAAGCCCTGGCAAACAGCGCCAACCTCGTTGTCAATGAGAAAGAGGTGGATTATCTTAAAACCATCGTCAAGAAAGGTCAGGCGGATTATGAGGCATTATTCGGTTCCTGGCTTGCAGCCCTTAAGGGGCACGGCAATAAATGATCGGAGGCTACACGAACATTTAATAGCCTTGCAATAACGTGTTCCAAAAGCCAATTTGTCCGGAACGACTAAGGGCTATTTACTTCCGAAATTTCACACCCGGAGGGGGTGCTGATCAAGGCGAATATACAGCGCTTCAAAGCAATCAGCCTATTTTTTGTAAGAGTGTTTCTTTGAATTTTTTTTATTTGCTCTTCAGCCTGTTTAGCTCGTGAAATATCCAGGCGTGCTGGATTCAGCGCATAGAGCTTTTGAGCAACGAGGAGCCAAATTTTGCTGGTTTTGTAACCTGAATATGATTTATCAAAAAAGCATCTTCAAAAAACTTTGTTTCATTTGTTGCAGCGTAGCTTTTTTACTTCTGTCGTGCGCCTGCGGCCAAAACCCACCCCGTCTGCATGAATCAGGTATCAACCGAGATTTTTCCTTTGCCGAGGATATTTCTTTTGCGGATTACATTGCCAAAACCCGGGAGATGATAACCCTGGCGCGGCAGGATTTTGATATTCACCCGAAGCAGACGGTGGTGGAGGCCAACAGCCCGTTTCAGTTGGCGCCGGACAGCCTTAAATTTCCTAAACAGCAAAATGGCAAATATCAAAAGGGCATTCTGCTCATTCACGGACTTTCCGATTCCCCCTATCACTTGAAATCCCTGGCCGGTCATTTCAGGAGCAAAGGGTTTTTTGTTCGAGGGATTTTGCTGCCCGGTCATGGCACTGTCCCCGCTGATCTCCTGCATGTCAGTTACCAGGACTGGATTAAGGCTACCGAATACGGCATGAATCGTTTGCGGATGCAGGCTTCAGAAGTTTACATCGGTGGTTTTTCAACTGGCGGTGCCTTAGGGGTGCATTATGCCTTGGAGCACCAGGACGTTAAGGGCCTGTTTCTTTTTGCTCCCGCCCTGGGAATCAGAAGTAAATTTGCCAAACTCGCCGGGATTGTCAATTTATTCAAGAGCTGGCTTGATATCCATGCCGATGCTGATTATGCGAAGTATGAGTCTTTTGCAACCAATGCCGGGGTGCAGATCAATGCGTTGATCAAGGATATTGATGCCAAGGCTGAAGACAGGGAGGGGCTCTTGAGGAGCATGCCGGTATTCATGGCTTTGAGTGCCGAGGATTTTACGATTGATCCTGATAAGGCGCTGGGGTTTATCAGGAAACAGGCAGTCAATAACCGGATTGTTCTATTCACTGCAAAAGATGGAACATCGCCTGATTTGGCAGAGAATATTCATAGATTAAACAGCTATCTGCCCCAGGAGAAAATCATCGACTTTTCACACCTGGCAGTGATTATTTCTCCTGATGACCCCCATTACGGCAGAAACGGCGATTATAAAAATTGTCTGCATTATAAAGGGGATAAAGAGAAACAAACAACCTGCCAGACCGGCAATGACATCTGGTACGGCGAACGAAGTCCGGAAAATCTTGACAGGTATCTCCTGCGCCGCCTCACCTTCAACCCGCTTTATTCTGAAATGATCAAAGACCTGGACCGTTTTATTGATTCCATTGAGTAGGTGCGATTGGTTTTACTATTGTTGGGTCTGTGAACCCGGCCGGCGCAACTATTTTTTGTTGGAAAGTTCCTGCTGCAGGGCGAGACCGAGGTCCCTCAGGAGATAGGGTTTCCTTATATAGGACCCGGCGCCGAGTTTCTGGGTCTCCTTCACATCGGAGGATTCGGAAAAGCCGCTGACAATTATTGCCTTCTGGCCGGGATGGATTTTGAGGATTTCCCTGAAGGCGTCAAGTCCGGTCTTGCCTGGTCCGAGGATCATATCGAGTACAAGAATATCCGCGGTATTTTCTTTAAGATATTCAATGGCCATTTCCCCGGAACTTACGGTGTTTACCGTGTAGCCGATCAGTTCCAGCATGTCTTTAGCGATCTCCCGCTGCTCTTCCATGTCATCAATGACCAGAACAGATTCGCCATTGCCCATGTAATCTTCAATGGAAAAAATGTTTGAATTTTGATCTATCGATGCTCTGACCGCCGGAAAATACATCGTAAAGGTTGTCCCTAAGCCCGGCGATGTCTGGACTTCTATGTGGCCGTTATGATCGGAAATGGTTCCCTGAACGACTGCAAGGCCAAGGCCCGTGCCGCTTTTTCCCATCTCTTTCCGGGTGTAAAATGGTTCAAAAATTTTGTCGATCTCCTCTGCCGGGATGCCGATACCGGTATCCGATACGGCAAGGATGGCATATTCGCCTTCCTTGATTTTGGCATCATCATCCTGGGGCATTTCAACATATCTGTTTTCAGTGGTTATCCGGATTGTCCCTTCCCCGAGCATTGCCTCGGCGGCGTTTGAAAGAAGGTTCATGATAACCTTGGAAAGCTGAAACGGCGCGCCGTTGATGTTGAACAGGGTGTCGTCGGTGATAACATCAATGTTGATCTTGGGATATTGTTTCTTTATGCTTTTATATTCCGTACTTTCAATATAATCAGCGATGATGGTGTTGAGATTGATAACTTTTGATACGGTGACCCCTCTTCTAGCAAGAGCGAGGAGGTCCTGAACAATAGCCGCAGCTTTCATGCCGGAATTCTGAATGGTCTGAAGTGGTTTTTTCAGGGGGCTATCCTTGGGCAGGCCGATAATCAGGAGTTCCGGGTAACTGACCAGTCCGGTGAGGATGTTATTCAGGTCATGGGCAACGGTTCCGGCCAGGGTACCGATAACCTCCATTTTCTGGGCATGACGGAGTTGTTTTTCAAGCTTCAATCTGTTGCTCTGGTCGCGGGCGGCAATGATCGCCGCATATTTGCCGTTATAAATAATGGATGAACAATTTATCTCAACCGGCAAGGTTGAGCCGCTTTTATGGGAAATTTCATCTTCAAACTGGATGTTGGTTTTTTCGCCCCTGAGCAAAGAGTCAAGCTCGCCGGATCTCCCTTTTCGTTCAAGAAGAGAAACAAAGGTGGTGGTTTGGAGTTTTTTAAAACTGAGCCCGGTGAACTCAAGATATCGGGGATTAGCATAAATGTGGGTGCCGTCCTGAATAATCGCAATGGCGTCGCTTGAGTTTTCCGAAAGGGCCCTGTATTTGGCTTCGGAATACAGCAGCTGCTCGTGCTCAAGGGTGCCGTGGATGGAAAGAGCGACAAAATTGGTGATTATCTGCAAGAGATTGACATCGTTTTCTTTGAAGATTTTTTTGCCCGCATGACTCAAATTGAGAACGCCTATGGGTTCATCTTCAACCAGCAGCGGCAAAGAAAGAAGACTGCCGACCTCGACCTTGCTTTTATGGTCAGCAGAAAAAAAAGCGGCAGCCCCGACTTCATCCACCAGAATAGGTTTTTTGTCCTTTAAGGCCTGGCCGGCAATGCCTTCACCGAGTTTGAAGCTGTAATCGACATGTTCTTTGGAAAAGACATTCTGGCTGGAAAGAATGAACGGCTCTTTACCCGGAGAGGTTGCACAGGCGAGGAAAAGACGGTTCAGGTCCTTGTCCAGGAGCATCACCGAACAATTCTGGGCAATAGTGTTATTGATAATCACATCGAGAAGGAAGCGGCAGGTTTCCTCAAAGCTCCTGACGTAGAGCAGGGACATGCCGATTTCGCGGACCATGGAGAGTTCGGCGATCTTGTCCTCGAACCGGCCCTGTATCCGGGTTACCTGCTCACGGAGAAGTTTGTTTTCCTTCTCAAGTTGTTTTATCCTATCTCCAGGCATATGACTTCAATCCAGGAATTTCAGAAATTCTTCCATTTTTGAGCGTTGACGGTTCAAATCCATGGCGATCTTTTTAAGATCATCAATCTGGAGTCCCAGGTTTTTGGCGGTAATCTTCACATCTTTCAATTCGGGAGTGCCACTTAATCCGATGCCGGATTTGAGGCAGACGAAATCAGCGACTTCAAGCAACATCGCCTGTTTTTTATGTTCATCAGGGCATTTGAAGGGATTGTGATGATACTTGCAGGGGACAAGCAGCTTATCCGGGAAATTCCATTGCTCCATCAGGTATCCGGCAATGGTGGCATGCTCGATTCCGAGGATTTCATGTTCAACCATGAACAGGGGTTTTTGCTGGATCCTGGCCTGGTCAAGCACCTCTTTATACTCTTCGGGAAAATGGATCGCAAAAATGATTTTACCCATGTCGTGGAGCAAGCCGCATAAGAATATCTGTTCATCAACAGGGAGGTTGATTTTTGTGGCGATGGATTTTGCAGCAGTTGCGCAGCAGATGGAGTGCAGCCATAAGTCGTGCATGCTGACAACCTTGTCAACCCCCTTGAGGTCAAAAGAGGAAAAAACACTCATGCCGATGGCAAGACTGGTTACATCGCTGAAACCGATGACCGTTATGGCCCGGGATATATTGTCGACCTTCTTGATCAATCCGTAATAAGCTGAATTGGCGAGTCTTAAGAGTTTATTGACAATGGCCTGGTCGTTTATGATGAAATCAGCCAGGTCCCTGGCCGAAGTGCTATCATCGCTGGTAATTTTGAGGATATTGCCTGCGACCACAGGCAATGTGGGGAGTTGGGTCCTTTTGTTGCGGATTATGTCGAAAACTCTGTTATTCGTGCTGGTCATGCTTGTTTATCCATAATCCTCTGTCCCAAGGCTTTAAGGCTTACGCCTGATAGATATACAGATTACTATAAATTATTTTAAAACATACGCTTTATTTTTTTGTTATGGGATGAAGTTTTGTTATATAAATGATATTACTATCAGTAATGGTTATCTTTTTGTAGATTACAGGTGGACTGAAGTTAGTCGCTGGATGGTACCATATTCATTTTCTGAGATGAATGGTTGCTCCGGCAAAACTTGATTTTTTGTTTTGGATTGCTCGGTTTGTATAAGAATGGGATTGGGAAAATGACTTATATACCTGGGAAAAGCTCAGATAGAAGGAAGGGTGCAGACCTGTGGCTTAAAACCCTTGGGTGGCTGAGTGTTGTGAGCTGGGCGCTGATGTTTGCAGCCCTGGTGCTTTTCGGCAAGGCAAGACCGCAGATTCAGACCTACATTGATACCAAGTTTAATGTGCCTTTGCGAGCTGAATGGAATATCGAATTGGCAAATTACCTTTTCTATCTTATGATTGTCGGACTGTTTCTCAGTCTGGCTGGGATTGTCATAAATTTAAAAAGGCATCGTCGCAGAAACGATGAATTCATTATATCTTTAATAATGCTGGGCATTGTTTCACTTGCCGGTATAATTTTTTATCTGTTTTTTTTCTTGTAATCGATGATCAAAAAACCTTTTATGGAAGAGTTTACTCTGTTCAAATGATTTCGCTTAAACCAAAATTTTGTCTGCTATTTATTTCCATATGGTTGTTTCCATGTATAATTTTTCTTTTGTCCGGGTTTGTGAGTGCAGCGGATTTAGATAACATGAAATGGGAGCATAACTCTCTGGTTGAGACTGACACTCCTGCGGAAGAGTTCGTGACAATAAACGGCGAAACCTATCCGGTGCAGCTGCCCTGGAAAGGACACGTTTTCGGCATTAAAGATAATCCGAAATCCATGGACCTTGTGAAGGTGCCAATTGATTTTTCTTTTGAGGAAAGCAAGATTTATGTGACCAGAAAGACCCGGGACGCATTTGTCAGGATGGCCAATGCCGCAGCACTTGAAGGTATTGAGCTTAAAGTCGATTCCGGCTATCGGAGCATGTATTATCAGCGGCAGGTATTTATGAGACTCATTGCAAAGGGGAAGACCTTTGAGGAGATTGCCGGAAGGGGGACGGCCCCGCCCGGCTATTCCGAGCATATGCTTGGAATAGCCTTTGATATGGTGCCGAGCAATTCTTCTTTTGTAAAAACCGAGTCCAGGAAATGGCTTGAAGGAAATGCCCATAAATTCTGCTTTGAGGAAAGTTATCCTGAGGATCTGCGGGATGGTTTTCTCTGGGAGCCATGGCATTGGCGTTATACAGGATGTGATACCTGAGCATTCAAATTATAACTTCGCTGCAATTGCTGCTGTCGGCAGCTTCTTCGGCGTATTTATCCTTCTGGGCCGCCCTCTTTGCCTCCTTATTACCTCTTTGAATGCAAGCTGGTATATGGTGAGGAATATCAGGTGCCAGGCATGTTAATACATGAAAAATGAAAATCCATATGATTGCATCGTAACTGGCGGCGGCCCCGGCGGTTTACAGGCGGCGCTTCATCTTGCCAGGTTTAACCGGAGAGTTCTGGTTCTTGACAAGGGGGGCGGCAGGACCAGGCATGCATCCCACATTGAGAACTATCTCGGCAGAGAACTTGTTACCGGGCGGGAGTTGATTGAGGGAGGTTTTGACCAGGTACGAAATTTCGGGGTTGAAATAGCGCGGCTGCGCGTTTCAAAAGTTCTTAAAAAAGAGTTATTTGAAGTCCGCACACCTGAAAAGAATTTTTTTTCAAAGTTTGTTATTGCCTCCACCGGCGCCACTGAAAATCTCCCAAGAATCGCCAACCTGCATCGTTTTTTTGCCAAGAGTTATTTTACCTGTGTCGACTGCGACGGATACAGGACGAAAGGCAAAAAACTGGTTATTCTCGGGCTTTCGATCAATGCCGTGCGTCTTGCTTTTGCAGTCAAGCAGATGTTCACCAAAGACATCACCCTGATTCTTGACAACTTTATTCCTCCGGACGATTTTGTTGAAATGCTTGGGGAGGACGGCATCGTCCTCAAATACGGCAAGGCCGTTGAGCTTGAAGGTGAGGATCAGCTGACGGGCATGCAGCTTGACACTGGTGAATTTGTGCCGTGTGAGGTGATTCTTGCAAGCTTCGGTTATATTTTAAATGATGATTATTTAAATGATCTCGCCCTTGATCGGGACTCTATCAGGAAAATTACCGTGAGCAGCAAGGGAGAGTCCTCCTGCCCGGGGCTGTATGCGGTTGGCGCAATCAGGACCGGAAGCTCTCAGGCGATCATCGCCGCCGGACGGGGCGCTGTTGCGGCGATTGATATCAATCAGAAGATCCTTGAGTTGTAATTGGTGTCCTGTTGAGCAAGAAATGACACCGGGATTCCATTCGGACAGACCCTGAATAGAATGACAGAATCAGTCTTTCTGCCACTTGAAAAGCAATGATCCAAAGAGCAGGAAAAGAGATGACATGGCGATAAGAGTTATGATCTGGTAGCGGATATCATACAGGCTTGCCCCGTCGTTCATCACTTTTCTGGCGCTGTCTATCATATGGGTGAGTGGAAAGATCCTTGCCAGCTTCTGCACCCAGGGCTCAGCACCTTCCAGAGAAAACCACACCTCCGAAAGAAACATCATGGGCCAGGTGGTAAGATTTAATATCCCACCGGCAAATTCCTCGCTGCTGCTCCTTGATGCAATGAGCAGCCCAAGGGCAATCATGCTGAAGCCACCCAGTGCAAAAACCAGGATCAGGGTAAGATAGGAACCCCGGCACTGAAAGCCATAGAGCATTGCACAGCCCGTATACACAATGGCGGTTGTGGCCATCAGCAGAAACATTCTTGAAATTACCTGGGCAGTGAGGAATTCATAAGGTCTTGTAGGTGTGACGCTCAAGCGTTTCAGCACGCCGTTTTTCCTGTATCTGACCACGACAAAACCAACCCCGAAGAGTGAGCTGAACATGATATTCATCCCGAGGATTCCCGGGAAAAGCCATTCCACATAGGGTATTTCCCGACCATTGACACTTTGCCTGAGGAAAATCGATTGGCCGCCGTTTTGTGCTTTGAGGAGCTGCTCGACAACATATCCTTTGGGAGATGAACTGCTGACCCAGTATTTACCTTCGGCAGGATGAATGAGCAGGTCGATTCTGTGATGCAGCAGCTTGTCAAGTGCCGATTCCCTGGAGTCAAAGGTGATGAATTCGATATATTTTGTTTGCTGAAAAGCTTTAAACTCCGTTGTGTATTCAATGGAGGTCGTGTCCCCGACATAACCGACTTTATAGATGTTCTGGCGATCGCCGCTGAACATCAGGTTAAAGCCGATGATAATCAGAAACGGAAAAAGAAAATTCCAGCCCAGGGCTGATTTGTCCCGGTAAAATTCTTTATTGCGGGCCTCAAAAATTGTCCAGATTCGTCTCCACATGAAGTATCAGCTCCGAATTTCCTTGCCGGTAAGTTTCAGGAAAAGGTCTTCCAGGTTCTGGGCGCGGACCGTCATCGATGTCAAATCAATATCCAATTCCATCAAGTGGGTTATGCATTCATTGGCCGCCTCGGTCCGGATTTCAATTCTGTCCTCGATGCGGAACCAGGTGCACGGCAGTTTGTCGAGGCTTGCATCGGCAATGTCTCCACGCAGGATAATTGAACTGCCTTTGCAGTATTTTTCGAGAAGTTCCCTGGGGGAACCCATGGCGATAATTTTGCCGTTATCCATAATTGCAATCCGGTCACAGAGAATCTGCGCCTCTTCCATGTAATGGGTGGTCAGGACAACCGTTTTGTTGTTTGCCTTGATTTTTCGGACAATATCCCAGAGATAGCGGCGAGCCTGGGGGTCGAGCCCGGTTGTCGGTTCATCGAGAAAAACAAGCTCCGGATCGTTGGCCAGGGCGATTGACAGCAGCAGCCTTTGTTTCTGGCCGCCGGAAATTTTGCGGTTGTCCCTGTTCAGGAGATCTTCAAGGCGGCAGCTGGAGACCAGTTCATCCAGGTCAGCCTTTTTGTTATAGAGATTCCGAAAGGTCTCAAGGGTTTCCTTGACGGTGAGATACTGGGGTAATTCGGTGTTCTGGAGCTGGATGCCGATTTCTTCCTTGAAGGTAACTTCTCGGGGTTTGCCTTTGTAGAGGATTTCTCCTGAAGTGGGTTTGGAAATTCCCTCGATCACTTCGATTGTCGTGGTTTTTCCAGCGCCGTTGGGGCCCAGGAGGCCGAAGCATTCACCGCTTTCGATATGAAAGCTGATACCGTCCACGGCGCGCACCTCGGGAAAGGTTTTAACAAGGTTGATTATTTCTAAAAGGTGATTCATGTCGTGGTCGAGGGCGGGTTATATTTTATCCTGGCCTGATTAGAGCCGTGGCGAAGTCAACAAAAAAACTTTTGAAAAACAGTATAACCGGATACTGCCTTCGTCAAATAAAAATATGCGATGTGATTGATTTAATTTCGGCAGAAGCAGTACTTCTTTTCCTGGATGGGTTCTTGCTATTGACGCGATTTGTGTGATAGTTACAATAAAAGCATGCTTTTATGAATCCGCGGATTTTAGCCTGAATTCCCTCCCAGAGATGTGGAGATAAGCGTTGTTGGCTTTAATTGCGTTGGAATCCTAATGAATGGGCCCCTTATAATGCTCATCTAACAGTATGATAATCTGATGAAGTGAGCTGGTTTCATTTCCTTTGAATTGATCCTCTCCATGGCATGAAAGGAGTGACCCCAAACCTCGGGGAGTTTCAGTTTTTTTGCTGACCATGGCTGCAAGCCTGGCAGGTCTGCCCGATTTGCGCCGAGAAATTGTCGATATTGACAGAGGGGATTATATCATCTAATTTGGAAATAACTTGGTACATTTCAGGTGGGCGAATAATTACCAAAAGACAGAATGTTCACAGCAAGCTCAAGAATATCTTAGGGATTGTTAAATTATACAACAGGAGGATCACGTATGAAAAAAGTTCTAAATGTAATTGCCGCGTTATCAGTGATGGTTTTATTGGGAATAACAGTTAATTCAGCATTTGCTCAAGATGCCCCTGGTTTCACTGTAGCCAGGATGGTTGTTTGTGAAGACGTTGCAGACCGTGAACCGGTTGGCGCCGGGGAGACGTTTCCACTATCTCTGGGGGCGGTGTATGGTTACCTTGAGGCCAAGGATATTGATGCAGACACTGAGATCCGTTTTGTCTGGATGCATAACGATATTCAAACGGCGGTTGTTCCTCTGACAATCCGTAAAGGTAACCGCTGGCGGACATATTCAAGTAAGAAACTTGGAAACCGGACCGGGGCCTGGAAGGTTGAACTTCAGGATACTGAGGGGACTGTGCTGAAAACTGTAGCGTTTACAGTGGAATAATCAGCTATACTATTGAAAAGCAAGGGGGCGGCGGTATAGATTTCTATCTAGCGCTGCCCTTTATTATGCCCGGGAACTGAGCGAAAAGTGGAAAACAAAGTAATAATTAATCAGTGTCAAAGATGCGGGACCTGCTGCCACAAGGGAGGGCCGGCATTACATATTCAGGACAAAGAGCTTCTTCTTGCCGGGAATATTTCCTACCGGGATCTTGTTACATTGCGCAAAGGGGAACGGGCATACTCGCCGTTGACCGGTAAAATTGAACCCATCGAACAGGAGCTGGTCAAGATAAGTGGCAAGGAAGGGGAATGGACCTGCCGTTTCATTGGCGAGGATTTATTGTGCGGTATTTATGGGAACCGTCCCCTTGAATGCCGCCTGCTGAAGTGTTGGGACCCTGATGAGCTTCTGGGAGTCATTAATAAGGATTTAATCTCCCGGCTGGACATAATTCATCCCGATGACCCGATCATCGGGTTGCTACAAGAGCATGATCAGGAATGTGGTTGCGTAATTATCGATGGATTGGCGGTGAGGGTTTTGCAGAGCAATGGCGATCAGGAAACCCTTGAAGAACTCAACAAAATAGTCAGAAAAGACCTTGCCATCCGTGCCAGGGCCAATGAAGAATACGGCATAACAATGGAAGTCGAGATGTTTCTTTTCGGGCGTCCGGTCTTTATTTTTCTCTCATCCTATGGATTTTCCGCCTATGAGAATGAAGGGGAGATTTATTTAAAAAGAATGTGATCCCTCGTCGCATTCAAATTCCATGAGCAGGCTGCGTCGTCGGTTCCTCGACGTATTTCAATGTACGCCTCCGGGGCCTGATATTGCCGCCGTATCTCTTTGAATGTAACTTGGTATGATATTGTCGTTTCTTATTCTCGTAATGCCATGCCGATAGGAAATTCCCGGCCCAGAAGATTTACCTGCGGAACCTGTTCATATCCCCATTTATTATAAGTTATCTCCGGGACCTGCTCATTAATGTATGAGGCGATTTCGCCGGTGCTGGTAAAGCCGTCGCGATTGCCGTTTTGGTGATCCGCCCTGGAAAGGGCCTCCAGCAGGGCATAGGTGAAAACCCCGTGGTTTTCGTATCCTTCAAGGGCGACCTGGGAATCCGACGAAGCGGCGATAATCGCCCGACCGGTGGCGCGGGTGAGTTTGTCAATTGCTGTTTTTTCTGCAATCCCGCGAGTTGCTGCCTGGGCCATGACATAGGAGCCGCTATTACAGGTGTCGAGCAGGATAAGGCTTTTCTGGGCGGATACCTGACTCATCCAGGTCTGCAGATGGTCTTGATTGATCCCCTTATCCCGCACTGAATCTTCATTATGATAACGAAAATCAACCGGCAGAAAATGATAGCGGCCGTCAAGAGTAATGCCGTGACCTGCCAGGTAAAGCATGAATACATCGTTGCTTTGGGCTTTTTGGGCGATTTGATTGATGGCTTCAAGGACCCCCTGACTTGTAGCTTTGGCATCGTAAAGCTCAGTTACGGAAATATCTTTGAATATTGTGTGAGATGTTTCAGTAATTTTAGCAACCAGGCTTTGTGCATCCGGAACCGCAAATTTCAGCCAAAGGGATTTGTCACGGTATTGGTTGATGCCGATGGCCAGAATGTGAAGGGATGGGGGTTCTGAAATCATATCTTTCAGCAGGAGGGACATCTTTGCCGGATCTGAAGCGATGCTGCCGGTTTTATTATACGCAACCACCTCGATGGTGTTGTTGCCCGGGCTGAGAGTCAGGAGTTTGGTGAGGCTGAAAATTTGTTGGGCGGTCTTTGTTTTCCTGGGGAGAGCAGTAATGCCCCTTCCGTCCTTTTCAACGCCGATGGTGACCCCATTGAGTTTCCAGATGATTTTGCCGACACCTCCTCCCTGATCGATTAAAGCGATGGCAGCCTTGATATCCCTCTGAGAAGTTTCATTAAGAACGGGTTCGAGAAATTTTACCACCGGAGCTGAACCGCTTTCAAGGGTCTGATCAAGATTAAATCGCGAAGAAGCCTCAAGAATCTTTGCCTCGTCTTTTCCCATAAGTATTGCCTGGACTATGTCCGGCCGATAAAATTGATCATACAGGCGTGAGGCTGGAAAATATTTGGCAGCTTTTGAAATACCCTGATTCACATGCCAACCGATATACCTGCTGCCGTTTTCCGAGTTGACAAAGAATCCCTCAGGAGTCCAGGCAATCCATTCGTTATCTCTGGCGCAGAAAATTGTCAGCAATAATCTGGCCGAGGCTATTTCCCAGAGCCGTACGGTCTGGTCGGAAGAACCGGAAACCAGGAGCCGCCCGTCCGGGGATGCGGCCAACGCCCAGACATCACTTTCATGGCCAATGAATTTATTGAGTTTTTTCCCGGTTGTTGTTTCAAAGGATTCAAGTTTGCCGCCGTTGCCGCCGCTGATCAAGGTTTTTCCGTCCGGGGTCAGAGTGACGCTTTTATGGACTGCGCCGTTTGTTTCGGTTCGAGTAATTGTGAAAAGGGGGGTGCTGTATTTTAAAATTGTCAAAGCTGTATCGGGCTTGTTTCTTTCAGTCCGGACCTGCCAGGGGCCTGATGACTTAAGTCCCTGTGCATACTTAGTCGAAGACAGTAATTCCGGTTTAAGGGAAGGATCGAAAAAATTCTGCGAGGTGGAAAGCTGAAATGCCTGTTGCAGCGGACCGTATGAAAATATATTAAATTCTTTTCGAGTATGGCCCCAGGCAATGGATCGTCCGTCTTTGGCAAATCCTACGGACCAGACTTGCCTGCCATTTCCTTCCAGGGTTTGAATGAGATTGCCTGTATTAATATCCCAGAGGTGGACTTTTCCTTCATTGTCACCGCTTGCTGCGGTTAAGCCGTCAGGAGAAATGGCTGTAGCAGGGGCAAAAGATTTATGTTCTTTAAATGTGGATAGCTTTTCCCCTTCAGGGAGTTTGATGGAAACGCAATTGAAAGGCTCTTTTCTGGCGGCATTTCCGACAACTATGGTGCCTCCATCCGGGCTTATGGAAATTCCCCTTATTCTACTATTAAAGTTGGCAATTTTTTTTAAGTGTGTCCCGTCCGCAGCCCACAATTGAACAGTTTTGTCGCTGCTGCCTGATAGTATCTTCCCGTCAGGAGTGTAGGCGACAGTTCGAACCGGTTCGGAATGGCCGGACATGGTTTTGATGAGTCGCCCGTTTGTACTGTCCCAGAGGCAGAGGTTGTTGTCATCGCTTCCGGTAACAATATGTTTGCCGTCAGGAGAAAAGGCGACTGTGAAAATCGCGTCCTTATGGTCTTTCAGGGTGGCAAGGTGATTACCGGTGGTAAAATCCCATACTTTAGCGGAGCCGTCTTTGCTTGCGGAAACGATTTTTTTGCCGTCAGGAGAAAAGGCCAGATCAAGGATGGTTGAAGAAACGGTTTTCGATCCGCTTGGATCTTCATGACCGGCTAATGTCCGGATGATATTCCCGGATTCCATTTCAAAGATAAGTATTGGTGCAAATCGTTTTTGCTTTTTTTGATATCCTGCCCCGGCAATTGCCAGATAACGATTATCCGGCGACAATGCAGCACAGGTAATTTTTCCCCCCGGTCCCGGTTCTATTTGAGCACGGAAGATTTGCACTGTCTCGCCGGTTGCAAGATCCCAGAGGCGAACTGTTTTATCCTCCGAGGCGGAGATCAGCTGCTTGCCGTCTGCGGTGAATATCAGCTCATGGATTCTGCTGTTATGGCCAGCGGTATTAATGATTAATGTGGGTTTTTCAGCGGCAGATGTCTGGGCGATTGAAATCGTCAAAAAAAGAAAAAAGGAAAAAGCAAAAAACGGGGCGCCATGATAATTTTTATGCGGCATGTCAAGGCCCTTATTAAGTTTTTTTTATTTACAGGTAAGGGCTACCAAAAACATATGCCGGCGTCAATAAATATGGCGTGTTTGGCGAGGGTTCATGTATGTCATTGCATGTGAAACGTAAAGGAACCTGTAAGAAGCAGAGACAGTAAGGGGCCAAAATCGGCCCCTTACCACTTTTCTTATTTTGCCTTCATCCTGTTCTGTAATTCCTCAATAACCGTGTCGATATAATCCCGGAACAGATCCCGCACCGTGATCTCCACAACCACCGAAGACTTCTGCGCCGGATCATAGAAATCCAGAAGAAATTTTACTTCGGTGATCAGCCCCCTGGTGGGAGCGACAATGGTATCCCTGCTGACGATCGTGCCGAAGAGAATCAAATCGGGCAAGCCGCCATCCCGCCCCAGTCTTTTCTGGAGTTTGGCGGCGCTCTCGGACTTCATTTCCATGATGTCTTTGGTCAGGGTGCCGTATTTTCGCAGGAAATAAATTTCGGTGTCAAACAGGTGGTGCCTTTTCAGTTTATCAGCAAGAATCACTGCTTCATCGCCTCTGGCAATGGAATAGGCACCTTCTTTGAGGTCAAAAGGACCGACCACGACGATATCCATGCCGGGCTTGACTGTCCCCAGATTTCCGGACACAACGGTAAAGTCTTTTATGCCTTCGGACATACGCATCAGCTGGCCGATTATCGGGCCGCATCCCGCTAAAATGAAAAGCAGCGCAAGCACAAGGAGAGTTCGAAAATATTTCATGGTAATGACCCCCTCTCGAGTTGATGACAACTGAGGCAATTGCCTCGTTTAAGGCCGTGGGGCGGAGCTTTGTCGCCGGAATGGCATTCAATGCAGTCTTCCATGGTCTGGGCCTGTTTATGGGCGTCGGTGTTATACCGCCTCGGAGAAAAAGGCGGTCTGCGCACCGCACAGCCGTAGAAGAGGAGAACAATAAGGGCAATGATGATAAGCTGGATATTTATTTTCATAATCAGACCCTCGCTCATAAAAAGAATTAAAATTTTCGTATCTGCTTTCGGTATACACCTTTCCGTGTACGGCAAGAAAGTTTTTTTTAAAAATCAGTAATTTTTAGTTATGATTATCAATGTGCGCAGGTGAAAAGCACAGCTACTGGGTGCCGGTTGGTCAACCGGTTGAAAGCTCAGGTGTAACTGATGAATATTCTCTGGTTCTGCGTAGCTGAATTGACCAGGTCGATGTTTTTATTTTTGTACTTGAAGTGCTAAAGCAGAAGGATGAGTCACGATACGCCGTTGGCTTCGGTCTAAGTCTGACCGAAGCCAACGGTTGTGCTGTATCAGCCTTATGCTGCGGTGGCCTTGACCCGGTCTTCCTGGGACAGCGAGGCAAGTAGCTTGATTTTTTTCAGATCAAGGCCCAGTCCTTTGGCAACTCTGCTGCCGTAATCCGGGTCTGCCTTATAAAAAAGTACGGTCTGGCGTAATTGGAGGCGGGTCTGAGCACCTTTCAAGTGCCCGACAATATTGTTTATCAGGTTTGTCCTGTCCTGATCTTTCATAACTTTGCGGTACAAATCACCTGCCTGAACAAAATCATCATCCACAAGGGCGTACGCATGGCGATCCGCCTGGCCGGATAAATCCGCGGCAGGCTCATTTGCATCGGCCTTGGGGTTTGGCCTGCCAAAACTGTTGGGCCAGTAATTCGGGCCGCCACCACCGTTATTATCGGAGCGCATGGCACCGTCCCGCTGGTAGTTGTGCATCGGGCAGGCTTTGGCAGAGTTCACCGGCAATAGATGGTAGTTGGCGCCCAGGCGGTGCCGATGGGTGTCGTGGTAACTGAACAGCCGGCCCTGCAGCATTTTGTCGGAGGAGGCCGCAATGCCGGGGACAAAGTTGCCGGGTGAGAACGCCTACTGCTCCACCTCGGCAAAATAATTCTCGGGATTGCGGTTAAGAACCATGCGGCCGACGTCCATGGGCGGAAAGTCCGCATGAGGCCATACCTTGATGATATCAAACGGATCGAACCGGTAATCTTTAGCCTGCTCCGGGGTCATGATCTGTAATTCCAGTCGCCAGGATGGATATTCACCCCGGACTATCGATTCATAAAGGTCGCGGGTTGCACAGTCAGGATCAATGCTTTTCATCCGATCCGCCTCTTCGGCGGTGAAGGTCAGATTTCCCTGCTCGGTCTTGAAATGATATTGGACCCAGTAATATTCACCTTTTTTGTTATACCACTTAAAGGTGTGGCTGCTGTAGCCGTTCATGTGGCGCAAACTTCTGGGGGTGACGCGGTCGGAAAAGAGAATGGTCACCTGATGAATTGATTCCGGGGTCAGTGACAGGAAATCCCAGAACATGTCGGCATCCTTAAGGTTGGTGGCGGGATTTCTTTTCTGAGTGTGGATGAAGTCCGGGAATTTCAGTGGGTCGCGGATAAAAAACACCGGGGTGTTGTTGCCCACCATGTCATAGTTTCCCTCTTCGGTATAGAACTTGATGGCAAACCCCCTGGGGTCGCGTTCTGAATCAGCAGAGCCTTTTTCGCCACCCACGGTGGAAAATCGGACGAAAAGATCGGTTTTCTTTCCGACCTTGGAGAGAAACTTGGCCTTGGTATACTGGCTCGCGTCATTGGTGACTTCAAAATAGCCAAAGGCTCCAGCGCCCTTGGCATGGACCACCCGTTCCGGTATGCGTTCCCGGTCGAAATGAGCGAGTTTTTCCAGCAGGTGAACATCCTGCATTAAAGCAGGACCTTTCAGTCCGGCGGTTATGGTATTCAGGTCGTTGCCGACCGGCGCTCCAAAATTACTGGTGAGGACTTTTCTCTCAGACATGTGACACCTGCATTTCAAAATTATAATTATATTTCAAACGGTTGGGGAAAAGATCAGCGATGGAAATACGGTATTTTAAGGTGTACTTAAAGTATTACATTTTTTTTCAGGCAATATGTCAAGGCTGGTGTAGGAGTCTCAATAGATTATTCAACGACAGATAATCTTATGTTAATTTAACTGGTTTTGTTGAGGGGGTATTTTCCAGTGAAGAAAAAAAATCCGGGTCAAATTTTTTGGAATAGCGGAAAAGAAAGACTCCCTTTTGAAAAAAACGGGGAAAAAGCAAAACCGAATTATTTCAGTACAAATTATAGGTTGAAATAAAAACTTGCTGGAAGGTGTTGTGGCCCCCATCTTCAATGCCAATCGTTACGCACCTTTCCGTCACTCCCCCAACAAAACATATATGATTCTCATTTTATCCTTTTGCATTAATCCAGGCTTGACTTGATTTGACCTTCCGTGTGAACATCAACAATTATGTGGTGGAAACAGGCGAGGAATATGGCAGACATCTTCAAATTGGAGGTGAAAAAGAAAATCATGACAACTCAGGCATCTACTTTAGCAGAAATCGGAAAAGGTAAGCGCTTTCAGGTTCTGGCAGGAGCGATCCTTGTTCAGCTCGTCCTGGGTACGGTTTATGGCTACAGCATTTTCTGGGAACCCTTGACCTCAAATATCTTCCCGCCGGTGATCACAGAGGAACAGCAAGCTGCGCAGCTTGCTGCGGGGACCCCTGCAGATGTTGTCATTGTGGTTCGGGATGCCGTTGCGGTTAAGATGGAGATTGCAAAACAGCAGGGAATCCTGAAGTATGCCTTTTCGATCTGTATCTTGAGTTTTGCGGCGGTCATGGTCATTGCCGGACGCGTGCAGGACATCAAGGGTCCCCGGGTGCCGGCAATCATTGGCGGCCTATTGATTGGCAGCGGATTCATCTATGCCGGACTCATGACAAACGCCATTGTCTTTTATCTCGCCCACGCGATTTTTGCCGGAGTGGTGACAGTTCTCATCCTCATGGTTTTTCATGCATTTTTCGGCCATTTGGGCGAAGAGTCGGTCATTGTACGTTACGCACCCATGGGTATTATGACGACGTGCATTGTGGCTGGTATCATGATGGGCAACCAGTATGTCGGAAAGCTTGCGGAAATTGACAGGCTCCTCTTGCTCTGGGGTACGATCGGTTTCATGGCCGGTGCCGGGACCGGATTTGCTTATGTCTGCCCCATTGCCGCTCTGGTGAAATGGTTTCCTGAACATAAAGGATTGGTAAGCGGGATTGCGGTAGCCGGATTCGGCATGGGTGCCTATCTTTTCAGCCAGAAATGGGGGGCATTAGGCTATATCGGCAAACAGGGAATATTCCCGTTCTTTATTATGCATGGCATTGTCTGCATCGTTGTCGTCACTGCCGGCGCGCTCCTTCTGTGTAACCCTCCCTCGGCTGCGCCCTTGACAGACAGGACAGTGCAGAATTCAACCTGGCAGGAGACACTGAAAGATCCGGCATTTTATCTCCTTTGGTTGATGTTCTTCAGCGGTGCTGTGGCCGGGCTTATGGTCATAGGGATCATCAAGGTCTTTGCCGGTGAGCAGCTGGTGGCTGCGGCCAGCGAGGCTGGCAGGAAGTTGAGTGCATCGGAAACAAACGCACTGATGCTGAAGGGGGCTGCTGCCGTCGGACTGCTTGCCATTTTCAACGCGGTGGGCAGAATATTCTGGGGTTTTATCTCGGATCGGATCGGCCGTACTGCGACCTTTGTTGCCATGTTTCTTCTCCAGGCGGGCATTATGTTTTTTCTTGCCGGTATGAAAACGGAAGCGGCGCTCAGTATCGGAGCGGCGCTGGTCGGTTTTAATTTTGGTGGCAACTTCGCACTCTTCCCATCCGCAACCGCGGATCTCTTCGGGGCAAAAAATCTCGGGGCAAATTATGGCTGGGTTTTCACCTCATATGGTATTGCAGGCGTAGTAGGGATTGCGGCAGGAAACTTCGCAAAAGTCCTGACCGACAGCTACGCCGCGGCATTCACCATGGCGGCAGTCCTCTGTCTGTTGTCTGCGGGGCTGGCGATCATTTTACAGGTTATGCACAAAAATAAAGAAAGATAGGCTTTTTTGTTCAAACGAACTTATAGGGACAGCGATGAGGTTGCGCTAAATAGCTAATTCCCTCAACATGTTGAGGCCCCACCACATGTTGAGGCATGACAGATCCTCTCTGTCTTCTCTTCTCTTTTCGCCGCTTCCTCTCATCTCTCTGACTTAGGGCTTCGCCAGCTTCTTTCACCCTGACTTCGTACGCCGGCATGCCTTTTGCTAATATTATTCATATGATTCCCGTTATCACCGTGATGAGGGGATTTACCGAAAAATCAGCAAGGTTCCCCCGGCCCATCACCCCGCTGATTTGCGCTCATCAAAATGGAACCGGCCCATAAGGACTTGAAAAATATATCTACGTTTAACAGCAGCGGGAGAGATCCCACCGCTCCAGGAGACTCACCATGACCGACACCTCCATTTTCCTGATCAATGACTGCGCCCTTATTTCCATCGCCACTGGCCAAAAGGCCATGACCCTTGCCGAACTGCGGAACAATCTGACCCTCGTTTCACTGGACAGCATCTACCATCATTTCTGGGGTGGGCTGCTGGTCCCTCGCTTTGAGGAACGGGAGTTCAATAACGATTTTGCCGGCTGGGTGCGGCACAGTCTTCGGGACCCGGTGCTGGCCGAGAGGCTGGCGGCAATCGATCCGTCGGCAAGCGGCAACCTTGAAGAACTGCGCCAAAATCTGCTCGATCTTATTGAGGAACGGCTTGATGAAAATGAAAACGTCGAATGGACGAGGGGGTACCGGCAGTTTGAATTTATCCGGTCGCAGCTGGTGGTTTTTGACACCAATCGCCGCCTCGAAAAACCGGAAGACCTGGCTGTGCAGATCCCGCTCCTGTCAACTAGCTCCATCTTTTATCACTTTATAGACGCACGCCGCAGGCTTGATCAGGGTGGCGATGATTTCTGCCATTGGCTGACCGGCCTGGGGGATGAGCACCAGGGTCTCTGCGCCCAGCTTGCCGCTATCGATCCCTATTTTTCAAGTCTCAGCCAGATTCGAACTGAGCTGACAGTTCTCTTTCAAACGTATTTTACCGGAGGATTATCATGACTTCTCTGCTTGAATCCTACGCAGCCATCACCGGCAACGATGTCATTGATCAGCTCCGGCAACTGGCAAAGCCTCTGCTCAATATGAAGGTGGTGCATGTCAACTCGACCAAGGTCGGTGGCGGTGTTGCGGAAATACTTGAAAAACTGGTGCCTTTAACGAACGAACTGGGCATTGCGACCCAATGGGAGGTCATTACCGGCGAAGCTGGTTTCTATGAATGCACGAAATCGATGCACAACGCCCTCCAGGGAAAACAGGAGCATATTTCCCCGGCGCTGCTTAAGCTTTACGAACAGACCAACCTGGCCAACGCTGAAAAGCTGCGACCGGTTCTGGAAGAGGCGGACTTCGTTATTATCCACGATCCGCAGCCGGCAGCCCTTATAAATCATTATCCCAATCGTCGCGGCAAATGGATATGGCGTTGTCATATCGATGCCAGCCATCCCTATCGGCCGGTATGGAAATATCTGCAAAAAAGTGTCGGTCTTTATGATGCCAGTATCTTCTCTTTACCGGCTTTTGCCCAACCCCTGCAGCATCTGCAATATATCATCCCGCCCAGTATCGATCCACTGAGCGATAAGAATATCGATCTGCCGCCCGAGGAAGCCGCCAAGGTCTACAGTGATTTCAATCTGGATCCGGACCGGCATCTTATTGTCCAGGTATCCCGTTACGACCGGTTTAAGGACCCGGTTGGTGTTATCCGCGCATACCGGCTGGCCAAAAAATTTGTGCCGGAACTGCAATTAGTCCTTGCCGGCGGAACTGCTTCCGATGACCCGGAAGGCGCGATGGTGCTAGGAGAAGTCCGCGAAGCCGCCGGCAATGACCCCGATATTCACGTGCTGCTCCTGCCGCCGGATGCACACCGCACCATCAATGCCCTGCAGCGTGCCGCCGATATTGTTTTGCAGAAATCTACCAAAGAGGGTTTCGGCCTGACCGTCACCGAGGCGATGTGGAAAAGCAAGCCGGTGATCGGGGGCGATACCGGCGGCATTCGCCTGCAGGTGGTCAACTACCATACCGGGTTCCTGGTCCACACCCCTGAAGGCGCCGCCCTGCGCATTCGGTATCTGCTGCACTCCCAGGAGATGCTGGCGCACATAGGAGCCAAGGCAAAGCACTTTGTACGGGAAAATTTTCTCCTGACCCGGCACCTCAGGGAGTATCTGACCCTGATGGTCGGCCTGCAAGATGAATCGAAATACCGTATTAAGCTGGGCTAGAGGGGCTACGCTTGTTTCAAAACTTTGTTTGGAACAAGAGGCCCGGTGGGCAGTTTTCTCAAACTTGATATATGAGAATCCAGAAGTCAGAATCCAGAAGAAAAGAAAAAATATTTTTATAATGTTTTCATTCTGACTTCTGGCTCCTGGATACTGGCGCGACATCAATTGTAACAAGCTGATTTTAAAATTAAAAACGCACCATAACAAATAAATTTGTTATATGATTCCACAAAGCGCCTAAGGAAAGAGCATGGAAAAAAAACAGATGACCGTGTGGCCGGGTGAACCATATCCCCTCGGCGCCACCTGGAACGGCGAAGGGGTTAACTTCTCCATTTTTTCGGAAAATGCGGAAAAAGTTGAGCTCTGCCTTTTCGACACCAAAGGACGCCAGGAGATCGAACGTATCGACCTGCGCTGGCAGACAGATCAAATCTTCCACTGCTATCTCCCCGAGGCCCGCCCCCATCAGCTCTATGGCTACCGGGTACACGGCCCTTACGATCCGGGACGCGGCCATCGCTTCAATCCTCACAAGCTCCTTCTGGACCCCTACGCTAAAGCACTGTGGGGGGAGTTCAAGTGGAGCGACGCGCTCTTCGGCTACCGGGTAGGCAGCCCCCGCGGCGATCTTGCCCGGGACAGACGAGACAGCGCTGCGGGAATGCCGAAATGCCGGGTGGTAGAAACCGCTTTCACCTGGGGCGATGATCGACCGCCCCACACCCCGTGGCATGATACGATCATCTACGAGCTCCACGTCAAGGGGTTCACCTGGCAAAATCCAGAGGTGCCGACGTCGCTGCGCGGTACCTATGCCGGTCTCGCCACTTACCCGAGTGTGGAATACCTGAAACGGCTTGGCATCACCGCGGTCGAGCTTATGCCGGTACACGCCTTTGTCGACGATCGCCATCTCGTGGAGCAGGGACTCAAGAATTACTGGGGGTATAACTCCATTGGCTTTTTCGCCCCGGAAATGCGCTATTCCGCAACTGGTCACATCAGTGAATTCAAAACCATGGTGAAGGCCCTCCATTCAGCCGGCATCGAGGTCATCCTGGACGTGGTTTACAACCATACGGCCGAGGGCAATCATCTCGGACCAACGTTTTGCTTCCGGGGCATAGACAACGCCTCCTATTACCGGCTCATGCCTGATGATCCCCGCTATCTCATGGATTTCACCGGCTGCGGCAACACCCTCAACATGCGTCACCCCCGGGTACTGCAGCTCATCATGGACAGCCTTCGTTACTGGGTGCTGGAGATGCACGTGGACGGCTTCCGTTTCGACCTTGCTTCAGCGCTGGCCAGGGAGCTTCACGAAGTGGACCGACTATCCGCCTTTTTCGATATCATCCATCAGGATCCGATCATTTCCCAGGTAAAACTCATCGCCGAACCATGGGATCTCGGCGAAGGCGGCTATCAGGTAGGAAACTTCCCCGTTGGCTGGACCGAATGGAACGGCATATACCGGGACACGGTACGCGCCTATTGGAAAGGTGACGACAGCCATATCGGCGAAATCGCCCACCGCCTCACGGGATCGAGTGACCTCTACGAAAAGAGCGGCCGGCGGCCATATGCCAGCATCAACTTCGTCACCTGCCATGACGGCTTCACCCTGCATGATCTCGTGAGCTATAACCACAAACACAACGAGGCCAATATCGAGAACAACGGCGACGGCTCGGATGACAACCTCAGCTGGAACTGTGGCGTTGAAGGCCCCACCGACGATCCCGGGATCAAGGCCCTCAGGGCCAGGCAGAAACGCAATTTCATGGCCACCCTGCTCCTCTCCCAAGGCGTACCGATGATTCTTTCCGGCGATGAGATCGGCCGCAGCCAGGGCGGCAACAATAACTCCTACTGTCAGGACAGTGAGCTCAGCTGGCATAATTGGCAACTCGATGACGAGGAGCAGGGCTTCCTGGAATTCGTGCGCCGGCTCATCGCCCTGCGCAAACGTCATCCGGCCTTTTGTCGGCAAAACTTTTTTCTTGGCCGACGGCTGAAAGGCGCCGGCATCAAGGATATCCTCTGGCTACAGCCGAACGGCACGGAAATGTCCGACGAGGAATGGGGGGATTCATACGCCCGCTGTCTCGGCATGTACCTGGGCGGCGATGCCATCGATGAATCCGATAGCCGCGGCCGCCGTATCAGGGACTGCGACCATCTTCTGCTCTTTAACGCCCACCACGAAGAAATCGCCTTCCAGCTCCCGCCGCTTCTCGCCGCGAGGTCATGGCAAACGGTGTTTGACACCAGTAATACCTCGCCTGACAACGCCCCAACCGGCCTGTATCAGGGCCGGGAGCCTTACGTGCTGCAGGCCCGGTCTCTTGTCTGGCTGCTGGCCGACCAATCCGATTCATTCTGCCAGGGACCGGAAAAATCTCCCAACACCAACAACAAAGAGGAGGAGACATCCACATGAAAGTCGTCATCATGACTCGTGAGTACCCGCCGCACGTCTATGGAGGCGCCGGGGTGCACGTGGAATATCTCGCCCGGGAACTGGCCCGCATGGCCACCGTGGAGGTGAAATGCTTCGGCGAGCAACGACTCGACTTCGACAACCCGTCCGTGCACGGCTACCCCTTTGGCAGCGACATGTTCGAGGGCAACCCGCGCCGTGTGCGCCAGGCGCTCATGGTGCTCCAGAGCTGCCTGCACTTCAACGCTGCGCCCGTAGAGGCGGACGTCGTGCACTGCCATACCTGGTATTCCATGTGGGGTGGCATCCTCGCCAAGATCTGTTACGGCGTGCCGCTGGTGATCACCGTGCATTCCCTGGAGCCTCTGAGGCCCTGGAAGCGTGAGCAGCTCGGCCGCGGCTACGATCTCTCGACCTGGGTAGAGAAGACCGCCATCGAGATGGCCGACGCGGTGATTGCGGTCTCGGAAAGCGATCGACGGGAAATAGCGAGCCGTTTTCAGGTGGCGAAAAACCGCCTGCAGGTTATACCCAACGGCATCGATACCAGCCAATACAGGCCGGTAACCACCACCTCGGCCCTTGAGAAATACGGCATTGACCCCGACCGCCCCTATGTGCTCTTTCTCGGCCGGGTCAGCCGCCAGAAAGGCATATCCCACTTCATCGCGGCCGGCCGGCAACTCAAGCCGGAGATCCAGGCGGTCATCTGTGCTTCGGCCCCCGACACCCCAGAGTTCGCCCTGGAAATAAAAAAATCCGTGGAAACATTGCAAAAGGAACGGGGCAATGTGATATGGTTACAGGAAATGGTCACGCGCCCCGAGGCCATCGAACTCTATTCCCACGCCGCAGTGTTCTGCTGTCCCTCCATTTACGAGCCTTTCGGCATCATAAACCTCGAAGCGATGGCCTGCGAAACGCCGGTGGTGGCGAGCCGTGTCGGCGGCATCAAGGATGTCGTGGTGCCGGGAGAAACCGGTTTTCTCGTGGAATTTGCGCCAGCCGCTCCGGATGACTTTGAACCGGCCGAGCCGGAGAGGTTCGCATCCGAGCTTGCGGCGCGCATAAACGAGCTCGTCGCCAACGAGAACCTGCGCCGGGAAATGGGCCGCAAGGGGCGGGAGCGGGTGGTCTCGCAGTTCGGGTGGGCTGCGGTAGCCGAAAAGGTGCTTGCTGTCTACGATATGGTGACCTAATCCGGCGAAGCCGGAAATGTCGAATATCGAACAAGAAACCGCAGAATGATGAAGTTTTTCAGTTACTTCGACATTCGATATTCCTTGTTCGATATTCTGCGGTTCAAAAGCACCCGTTAAGATCTACGCAAAAACGCAGATGTTTCGGACTTAGGGTCTAAAAGGGTAAAGGGAGAAAATAAGATGGATCATGCCAGCCAGGACCTGCAAGGAAGGATCGACCCGGAAATCGCACGCCGGGTATGGATAGAGAATGTCCAGCCGACAGTTGATGCCGGCCGGTTTCCGATCAAGCGATGCGTGGGAGAAGATGTCCTGGTAACGGCCGACATTTTGGCCGACGGTCATGATCTTCTGGCCGCCGTGCTCCGCTATCGTCCCCTCTCCGAGGCCGCATGGCATGAGGTGCGCATGGAACCGCGGGTGAACGATGCCTGGGCGGGCCGCTTCAGCGTAGAACGCCTGGAGCCTTATGAATACACCATAGAAGCCTGGGTCGACCATTTTGCCAGTTGGCAGGACGAAGTCCGAAAAAAACACCAGGCCGGCCAGGATATCGAGAGTGAACTTCTGGAGGGCGCTGCTCTGATCGAGGAAGCGGCCGGGCGGGCGGTGGAGCCCGACTGCGGCTGGCTGACGAATATCGCGCTTCTCCTCAAATCCCAGGCAGCCCAGGGTGAGCGCGTGGAGCGCGGGCTGTCGCCGGATCTCACCGCCTTTATGAACCGTTATCCGGACCGGTCGCAGAGCTCCCGTTACCGCCAGGCTCTGCAGGTTATTGTGGAACGTATCCGGGCCAGATACGGCGCCTGGTACGAGATGTTCCCACGTTCGACCGGCAGCGGCCCCAAGCAGAGCGGCACCTTCAGTGATGCCGCAAGGCATCTGTCCTACATCGCCGAGATGGGCTTTGACGTCGTCTATCTGCCGCCCATTCACCCCATCGGCCACACCCATCGAAAAGGGCCGAACAATACCCTCGCGGCCGGACCGGACGACCCCGGCAGCCCTTGGGCAATCGGCGGTCCGGAAGGGGGGCACAAGGCGGTCCATCCGGATCTCGGCACCCTGGCAGATTTTGATTTTTTTGTGGCGGCAGCCGCCGGCCACGGCCTTGAGGTGGCTCTCGACATTGCCTTTCAATGCTCGCCGGACCATCCCTACGTCAGAGAACATCCGGAATGGTTTCGGCATCGTCCCGACGGCAGCATCAAATACGCGGAAAACCCGCCCAAGAAATACCAGGACATCTACCCCCTCAACTTCGAGAGCCCTGCCTGGGAGTCACTCTGGCACGAGCTCAAGGATGTCATCGTCTTCTGGGCCGCAAGGGGAGTACGAGTCTTCCGGGTGGACAACCCCCATACCAAGCCGCTTTGCTTCTGGGAGTGGGTTATCGCCGAAGTGCGAAAAAGCTTTCCGGATGCGGTCTTTCTCGCCGAGGCCTTTACCCGGCCGAAAATCATGCATGCCCTGGCTAAGGCTGGTTTCAGCCAGTCCTATACTTACTTCACCTGGCGCAATACCAAACACGAACTGATCGAATATGTGACTGCCCTCACCCGCTCCGGGGTGCGCGAGTTCTTCCGGCCCAATTTTTTTGCCAATACGCCGGACATCCTGCCGGAATTTCTCCAGTTCGGCGGCCGCCCGGCCTTTCTTTCCCGACTGGTGCTGGCTGCCACCCTGGGAGCGAGCTACGGCATCTACAGCGGGTATGAACTCTGCGAAAACGAGGCCATACCGGGTTCGGAAGAATACCACCAGTCGGAAAAATATCAGCTCCGGCATCGGGACTGGAACCGGGCGGAAAGCCTGCGGGAATATATCGCTCTGGTCAACCGGATACGTCGTGAAAATTCGGCACTCCACACCAACAAGGGCCTTGACTTCTATCCGGTGGACAACGAACAGCTGCTCTTTTTCGGCAAGACCACGCCGAACCACGACAACATCATCCTGGTGGTGATCAATCTCGACCCGCATCACGTGCACGAGGGCTGGGTGGAGGTGCCCCTCGAAGAACTGGGCATCGGCCCAAGCGAGGTTTACCAGGTTCACGACCTCATCGGGGAAGGGCGCTACCTCTGGCAGGGACGGCGCAATTACGTGCGTCTTGATCCGGCCGAGAGCCCGGCCCAGGTCTATAGGCTCCGCCGCCGGGTCCGCACCGAGCGGGACTTTGAATATTTCATGTGAAAATTCAGGTAGATAGGTTGGGAGGGGACTGATTTTATTTTTCCCTTTCTCTAAGCCGGGGACAGAATAATTTTCGCAGGTAAGCGGAACGAAGTGAAGACTCCGAAAAGACGCTAAAAAAATTCAGTCCCCGCAGACTTCCGGAAAAATTAAATCTGTCTCCCGGGGTTACGAATGAGATCACCAAATTATGTAAAGGATTCATACTGTTATGATCAAGAAAAAAGACAGCCTCTGGTACAAGGATGCCATCATTTATGAGCTGCATGTCAAGGCCTTCTGCGACAGCAACGGCAACGGCATGGGCGACTTCCGCGGGCTGCGCCAAAAGCTTGACTATCTCCAGGATCTCGGCATAACCGCCATCTGGCTGCTGCCCTTTTATCCGTCCCCGCTACGGGACGATGGTTACGACATCGCCGACTATCGCGGCATTCATCCCGATTATGGCACCTTGCGGGACTTCCGCGCCTTTGTCCGGGAGGCCCACCAGCGGGACATGAAGGTAATCATCGAACTCGTCGTGAACCATACCTCGGATCAGCACGGCTGGTTCCAGGCGGCACGGCGCGCCAAAGCCGGGTCGGCCCGCCGCAACTTCTACGTGTGGAGCGACACGGATACGAAGTTTGCCGAAACCCGGATCATCTTCACCGACAGCGAATCCTCCAACTGGGCTTGGGACCCGGTGGCCGGGGCCTATTACTGGCACCGCTTCTTTTCCCACCAGCCCGACCTCAATCTCAACAATCCCAGGGTCGTGGAGGCCGTCTGCCGGGTCATGCGCTTCTGGTTCGACATGGGGGTGGACGGCATGCGGCTCGATGCGGTGCCCTATCTCTGCGTCCGGGAAGGGACCAACAACGAGAATCTGCCGGAAACGCACGAGGTGCTCAAGGAATTCCGCCGTCAGCTCGACCGCCATTATGACAATCGCATGTTTCTGGCTGAGGCCAACCAGTGGCCGGAAGACGTGCGGCCCTATTTCGGCGATGGCGATGAATGCCACATGGCCTTTCATTTTCCGCTTATGCCGCGCATTTTCATGGCCATCCACCAGGAAGACCGCCACCCCATCACTGAGATCCTCAAGCG
>JAHJJF010000042.1 GCA_018823135.1 Pseudomonadota bacterium | reverse complement strand
GCTTCAATGGCTATCTGCTTGTAAAGTTCTTTTTTAAGATTGTCCAGATAAGATGTAATTTTAATCAATAACGATCGAGGTGCGGTTACGGTGATTAAACCTATGGGGCGGTCAATGGTATAATATCCCTGCGCTACTCGTGGTGCTGAGGCGCGAACCGGAGCAGGTGCAGTGTCGCCACCAGAGCTTGTTGTGCTGGGAGAAGGCGCGGTGGACATAGCGGAAGAATCCGACCAGATTTGTAGGACTTTGTCGAGGTTTGCCTGTATATTTTGCCAGATATCAAATTTGTTTCCCGCGCTACTAAGTTTAATATTACCTGTCATTGCTCCGGATGCATCACTACCGCCCAGAACATCACCGCCAACACTCATGTCATAAGTTGATGAAATAAATGGCATTGCTATGTGGAATTTTTTTGTTTCCTTATATTTCACCACTATGCTATTGCCTTGAACATCATGAAAATAGTCCTGTTGACGGAGGATGTTTTCAATTGCTGAGAAAAAATCGTCTTCAGCTCTGATGTCAACATCGACCAACACATACTGGTCTACATCGCTGGACCAGCTGACATTCATGTTTTTGAGGGCAGCCAGGCGTTTCAGGATATCCCGCAGAGGAACGGCCCCGGTTTTTGAAGAAATGTCGGCGCCAACCAGAACTTTAAAATCGTCTTTGGTTTTTCCAAGCTCATCAGTAACACCTTTTCTTGTCACCTGATAAGAAGGCTTTTGATACCTGATAGGCATGGGAGAATCATCATCAGAAGAAGCCATTGGGAGCCGAGTCGGTGATGATTTCATGGCCTTGCCGTCTTCGGGCAGGGCCTTCATTTGTGGCGTATTTGCTGCCTGAGCTGCACTTGGAGGAGGTGCAGTTGCAGGAGCACAGGAAAAAATACCAATGCTGAGAAGTGTGATGATGCATGCCTTACACATGCACTTAAATGTTTTCATCATTTTCCTCTTTACGTGTATTAATTAGTGGCCATGGAGATTCGGCCTTTAATATATTTTAATAAATCAGGAGGCATTTCAAATCCGGAAAGAAGTATCGCTTTGTATTCCTTAACAGCTTGACTATCATTACCCATTTTATCATTCACTCTGGCTGTGCTGATCATTGTGTCAAGGTTGTCGCCATAGAGTTCCTCATGACGGGCGAGTAGGGATAATGCAGAGTCATACTCTCTATTTTCTTCATAAAAAGAGGCATAGCTTGCCAAGGCTTCACTTGAAGGTAGCGGGGTGTTTATGGCCAGATCAAAATATTCCCTAGCCTTGTCGGTCTTTTTCATGCTTGCCAGGCCAATTGCTGCCTGAAGCGCTGCTTCCTTGTCATTTTGGTCGATTTGAAGAGCCGCCTTGGCATAATGGACAGCCTTTGCGTTCAACCCTAACTGCACCAGACAAAGTGATGCAATTCTCGTGGCAAGTTGCCCGTTGTCAGGCCATAAGGAATAGGCATCTTCAAAAAGCGACAGGGCCTGTTCCGGATCCCCAGCATTTTCCCTGCTTTGCGCAAGGAGAATGAGTTTTTTAGCCTCTACAACAGCCTTGGGTTGTTCAAATTTATTTTTTACGCTGATCGAGTCAGTTTTGCTATCTTCTTCTTTCTGGATTTGGTCCATGACTTTATCGTCGGCCTTGATGGCCAAGTTGTCCGTTGCTCTTTTGGGCCAAGAAAAAGATTTGCTTTTCGGTGAAATAACAATGGTGTTGAAGCGCTCCTCTTTTTGAAGGTCTTTCAAGTTCAAAATGATATCAAGGGCAAAATCCCAAGGAACATCACTTAGGGCCAAAGTGAGGCTTCCGCCAACGCCTTCTGCAACGACTATATTTAAGCCGCTGATATCTCCGATAAGGCGGAAGACGTTGTGGAGATCAATTTTGTAAAAATCAACAGTTATTCTTTTCTGCGTGTAACCGGAAAAAGAGAAATCATCTAATAAGGCTGCGGTCGCGTCTTCCGTTTTGGTTGGTTTTTTTGCAGGCAGGCCTTCAACGAGCGGTTTAACCGGTGTCGCTGAGCTGGTTGCTGCTTCTTGTATGTCCTTGCCGGGTTCTACCATAGAGGTAGGCAATTTTGCCGCCTCAGCAATAATTTCATCCGGAGATTCCTGGATTACGACAAGTAAACCGTCAGACATGGAAGCGGTATCATAAGTAAAAAGACGGCCAAGAGCTGAATCAAAGACTATCCGCACGCCATTTTCGCGTGGTGCGGTTCTGATACGAGCCAAAGTGGAACCGACTTCTTGGAACGCCGTCAAGCCTTTAGGTTTGACGTTACCAATATCAATATACATTCTATGAGGCCGGCCTTCAGTTTTTTCAAGCGCGACATTTTCAAATTTAATAATCGGGCCATCCGCTTTTATATATACCCGGGTTTCCGAAGCGGATTTTTCAATATCAATTGAGGATATTGTGGAGGCAAGCTTGATTCCTGATACCTGCTGGTTTTTCACAGCCAGAAACGGATCTTCCGTACTCTTGAGTTCCTTAGCTTCCTGTTGCTGTTTAATTTCTTCTGTTGCAAGAACCTTGGCAAATTTTATTAGAATATCATTGTCTTCCTTTTCAACGGAATAGGCTTGGTCCTTGGAAAGAAAAACTTCTATGCGGGCGATTGCAGGCTCTTTATTTCCCAGAATTTGTCCGTTAACCTGTGTCACCGGGCCGTGGGGCAGATCAAGTGGAAGCGAAACATCCTCGCTGATTCCTGCATCAGCTATATCAATAATGATCCGCATCGGATCAAATAATTCATATATTGTGTAGGTGGGGAGGGTCTCACCTTGTATCCGGAGCAGGAATTCATCCGCGGTTTGTTCCCATTGAAGATTTGTAATCTTATAGGAATTGTGTGGAATTGCCGGTGTTGTTTCAGCTTCTGATGTAGTAAAAGTAAAAAGAAGCAACAAAGCAACCGGGAAAACTAACCAGTATTTTGTTTGCAAAATCAGGGTCATTGCCTTTTATCCCCCTCTTTCCGTAAAATCATTTCGATTGTCTTATACCGTTGTTTCCGTGTTGGAGTGGAAACCATCTGTTTTATTGTTATAACATTAGGGGAGATATCCTCTACTTCCCCGGTTCGGCCGATTTTAGTGCCCCGGTGGAGAATATAACCTTTGCCAAGGGAGTCTTGTACCATTGCAATAGGATCGTTTTCTGCAAATACTATGGCTACGAGTTGGAGTTGCCCAGGCTCATACTTCCTGAGTCCGATCAGAACAACGTCATCGCTTTTTGCTGACGAGGATTGTGAGCTATCTGTGACAAATGGAACAAAGGGATCAGAGCGTCCTTCGCTTGTATAAGTGAAATCGCTCCCCTCGGATTGAAAGAGTTCATCAAGTATAGTTTGGATTTCCTCGGGAGTCATGTCTGTTTCTGGTTCCTGTTGCGCAGCAGCGCTTCGGCAATTAAAGGGAAACAAACCAGCGCCAAAGACAAGCAGGCAAGCAGCAAAAAGGATTACTCTTGTACACCCTATCGCAAGAGTATTCCTCATTGACAACACAGTGTGTGCCTTTAAATATTGTTTTTCGTTAACTTTCATTGCCCTTATCAATAAATCTGTAAGTCATTAAAGTGAGTTTACTGCTCAACATCATTTCTCCTTCCACCATGCTTGGGGAAGACATTGTAAGGCTGGTCAGCATTACAATACGGGGAAGTTTACTTATTTTATCCAGAAAAAGACCAATATTGTGATATGGCCCTCGTACATCCAAAGTTATAGGTATAGTTGCATAAAACTCTTTGGGAGATTCGCCGCCCGGGGTAAAGCTCATAATGTTAAGACCGGAGTTTGTACCTTCGCCGGAAATATTGGTTAAAAGGCCGGGGATTTCCTGCTGCTGAGGTAAAAGCAAGGAAGCCACCTTGAAGTAAAGCTCGGTCTTTTGCATTTCTTTTTTATGTCCATCAATTCCAGCAGCAACGGCTGCAGCTTCGGCGATTTCTTTTTCAAGTTTAGCTTTCTGAGAGTTTAGTGATCGAATGTCGTTGTTTTTTGGTGATACAAAAAGAAAAACAAAAAGCAGGATCGGCACAACCCATGCAGCTGCGCAAATTGCGAGCTTCACCTTTGTGTCAAGCCGCCCAACCTTGGTTTCGAGGAACTTGTCAAATGCTGATTTGAATGTTTCTTTACTCATTTTGTTATTCGCTTAGGGTTGCTGTTTTTCGGTGCTTTGTTCAATTATTTTAAACGACAGGGAGAAGGACTTGAGACTTCTCCCTGCAACTGCAGTATGTGTCGTGCCCGAAAGAGTTGCGTTTTCAAAGTATTCCGAATTGTTTACGCTTTTCATGTATTGAGCAATGGTTGCGTTATCCAATGCTATGCCGGAAATCTTAATGCTATTCTGAGACATGCTAAATGACTGGATCCAAAGTCGGTCATTAGGCGTTATATTGGCAATCTCATCGAGAATTCTTACCGATATGAGGGATCCCTGTTTTAACTCTTTTATTGCATTCAGCTTTTTCTCGAGTTTAACCTTATCCGCCTTGTATTTATCAATAAGTTTAATGGTTTGTTGATAGGAGGCTTTTTGGTTCTCAAGTTGTTTTTTCTCGGCCTTCAGGCCATTAATTTTCATGCTTATGCCCGCACCGAAAAGGGCGATACCTGCGAATAGGATTATCAGGGAACCCAGAAACGCAAAAAACTCGTTTCTGGTTCGCAACCTTTTTTTGATTTGCTTTACTGGTAAAAGATTTATCCTGACCATGGTTGCTCTAACACCTTAATTCATATGGCTACCGGTCTTGTGGCAAGACCAGAAGACAAAGCCATTTCAGGGGCAAGGTTTTTTAAGTATTCCGCATCAATTTTGTTCGGATCCGAAGAGGTGCCGCTGAATGGGTTAAACACTTCAACATTTATGCCGGTTTCTTTGTGAAAAAAGTCACAAAGGCCTTTTACTTTTGCGCCGCCGCCGCTTAACACAAGCTTGGAAACCGGTTCATCAGGGTAATTCGAAGAGTAAAAATCCAATGCTCTTTTTATTTCAGTAACCCATTGTGTACATATGTTGACAAATATTTCTTCAAGTATTTCGTGTTTGTCGCCGGGAGGAATGATGCCGATTTTAAGAGCTTCGGCATCCTCATAGGGGATGTCGAGCCGATTCTGTATCTGTTCGGTAAGCAGGCGACTTCCAAGGATTACGTCACGGGCAAGAATCGACGCGCCCTTTGAAATTATATTGATGTTCATTTTGGAAGCGCCGATATCAACCAAGGCAACGTTTTCGGCCTGGCCGAAATTTGCTTCGTATGCGTTTTCCAGAGCAAAGGCATCTACATCAACGATAACGGTCTTAAGGCCGACGTTGCGAAGCATATCTAGATATGCATCAACAACATCCTTTTTGGCCGCAACAAGCATTACATCGGTTCGGTCTTCTTCGGCGGTGTTGGTGTGAAGATCCTGGAAATCCTGGTAGACGTCATCTTTGTCAAAAGGAATATATTGTTCAGCCTCTTCATCAATGTGTCTTTCAAGTTCGGATTCAGTCATTACGTTAAGGTTGATTTTTTTTACGATGACTGAATAACCGGAAATGGATATGGCAACTTTTTTCCCTCGAAGCTTTAGGTTGCCTATCAGTGTTGATATTACTTTTGCCACGGCAGCAGGGTCCTGAAGCACCCCGTCTTCAACGGCATTTTCAGGAAGTCTTGCGCTGCCGACACTCAAAACCTTGTAACCAGTACTGGTTGCGGCAAGTTCGCAAATCTTGACGGCATGAGATCCTATGTCAAGCCCGACAGAAAGCTTCTGGCCTTTCAGGATAGCCGGTAAATTAAAATTGATTGATGGAAGTTTGAATCCACCCATAGTTTTTAGTCCTGGAGGAATTCTGCTTGTATTGATTGGATGATTATCAAGTCCGTATTTATTGCTTTGGTTTTTTCATTAGTATGAGAATTCATCTGATTCACAATTTTAATGATTGATATCATCAGTAGCCTGTTACTGCATTAGAGACATATCTGAAAAAAATTGTCAAGCGGAAAAAAATATTTTTTTGTTTATACCTCTTCAAAAACATTGGGAAAAATAGAAAATCAGCCGTTTTAAAATTAGGTTTAATGGCCCCTATTCAGGTGGTTTGTTTTCATGTTTTTCCATATGTTGGGCGTATGTCAATTTTCTAATACTATATATTGTACAATTGTAACTTGTTGGTTTTGCTTTGAGCTTCAAGAAATCGTATTGGAGTAATAAAATAAAATAAAAATTAATAATAAGTGTCTATTGCAGTAGAGGCACAAAATTTTCTCGGTGTCAATGGGAAATATATTCTAATGGGGGCTAGTTGGCTAAAAATATTCAGTAAATTTGAATTTATGCAGGAAGGGCGTATGAAAATCAAAACGCCTAAAAAATATATAATTCCAATAGTGAGCTATATTTTGTGTTGCATTGACTAATGTATACAACAGGTAGTGCAATATGGAATATCAGTCTAAGGCCTTTATTCTGCGAGCGCACAAAAGATACAATGCTCAGGTAAAGAAGCGTTTTTATTCGACTGTACAGAGAATTAATTTTTCTAACTACTAACATTCCATATCTCGGAAGCGGGTAATCTTCTTGTTTTTTAATACATTTTGGAGTACCTATCAGTGGGTTTTATTTATTCGGAAGCAAGTACAGCAAACAAAAAAATGAGGTTGGATTGTTGGAAGAAGATATCCAGAAAACGAATCGGAAATCAGTTGTCAGAGAATATGTAGAAGCCATATTGATTGCGCTTATTCTGGCGTTATTCATCAGAACATTTATCGTTCAGGCTTTTAAAATTCCGTCGGGCTCCATGATACCTACATTATTAATAGGCGATCACATCCTCGTGAATAAATTTTGCTATGGCATCAAGAATCCTTTAAGCGGGCATACCTGGATTTCTTTAGGGCAGCCAGAACGAGGAGATGTCATTGTTTTCAAGTATCCGGTAAATCCTTCCCAGGATTTCATTAAAAGAGTCATTGCAACCGAAGGCGATCGGATTGAGATTAAAGATAAAAAGGTGTATGTTAATGAAAAATTATTTGAAGTGGCAAGCACGATTTTTCTTGATCCGAAGATTTTGCCCGGCGAAAGGGACAATTTTGGACCCCAGACAGTTCCTGCAAACTCCTTGTTTGTCATGGGCGACAACCGGGACAACAGTCACGATAGCCGGTTCTGGCATTTTGTCGACTTGACCAAAGTAAAAGGCAAAGCCTTTATGCTTTACTGGTCCTGGAACAGTGAAGAATTTTCAGTTCGTTGGAAACGCATAGGAGATATTATTCGTTGATGATGTTTTTTGGCATCTGCAGGCAAAACACAAATCCTAATAAGATGAAAAGGTAACTAATGGATTCCGAGTATCGCTTTATTCATAAGCATATTTTGAGCCTGGAGGATTTATCAGTTGCTGATATTGAGTTGATCCTTCAAACAGCGGATTCCCTGAAAGAAATATCTACTCGCTCCATCAAGAAAGTTCCTACTCTGCGTGGTAAAACGGTTATCAGCCTGTTTTTTGAACCCAGCACCCGAACCCGCCTTTCTTTTGAAATTGCCGCCAAAAGAATGAGCGCCGATACATTTAATATATCTGTTGCCCTGAGTAGCACTACCAAGGGTGAATCCCTCATCGATACAGCAAAAAATCTCGCGGCAATGAAACCCGATGTCATTATTTTCAGGCATTCCTGCTCCGGGTCGCCCAGGCTATTAAGCAAACACATCAAGGCTTCGGTCATCAATGCCGGGGACGGTACCCACGAACACCCAAGCCAGGGATTGCTCGACTTAATGACTGTTCGTGAAAAGAAAGGAGATATCAACGGCTTAAGGGTGGCGATTATCGGCGATATTGCCCACAGCCGGGTAGCGCATTCCAATATAATCGGCTTTTCCAAAATGGGCGCCGAGGTTGTGGTCTGCGGACCCAAAACGCTTCTTCCCGCTGCCGTTGAGAGATTGGGCGCAAAGGTCGCCGCAACAGTCGAAGATGCAGTTTCCGGAGCGGATGTAGTTATGACTTTGAGGATACAACACGAACGGCAGAAAGATCCCCTGTTGCCGTCTTTACGTGAGTATGCAAATTATTTTGGCATTACCCCGAAAATCATGAAAAAAGCAAAACCGGACGCTATAATCATGCATCCCGGGCCGATCAATCGTGGTGTGGAGTTGGACCCGGAATTAGCTGACGGGAAACAATCAGTAATAATTGACCAGGTTACAAACGGTGTGGCTGTGCGGATGGCCCTGTTGTATCTGATTATGGGAGGGGATTGATGGTGGAATCTGTCAACAACACACCGATTTTATTAGTAAATGGTCGAATTATTGACCCAGCAAACGGTATTGATCAAAACGGCTCTCTGTTGCTTGAAAACGGCCGTGTTTCGAGACTTTTTTTCGGCAAGAAGCTTTCGGCTCCACGAGGAACGCGAAAATTTGATGTGGGCGGCAAGTGGGTCATTCCAGGACTCATCGATATGCATGTCCATCTACGGGAACCCGGAGAAGAATATAAGGAAACCATTGCCAGCGGCACCCGGGCAGCCGCAGCAGGGGGTTTTACCGCAGTTGCCTGTATGCCGAACACCAAGCCGTTTAATGATTCCTGGGCGGTAACTGCCCAGATCCTCTCCAAGGCCAGAAACTGCAGCGCCAAGGTGTATCCGGTGGGGGCCATCAGCAAGTTTGGTCGGGGTGAAACTCTTGCTGAATATGGAGAAATGAAAGAGGCCGGAGTCGTTGCTATATCCGATGACGGCTGTCCTGTTGAAAACAGTCAGCTCATGAGGCGGGCCCTTGAATACTCTTCTCATTTCAAATTGCTGGTTATTTCACACTCAGAAGAAAAGACCCTCAGTCATCTCGGTGTAATGAACGAGGGGTATCAATCAACCAGGCTTGGATTGCGGGGCATACCTCGGGTCGCGGAAGAAATCATGATTTACCGGGATTTGTCCCTGGCGGAATACACCGGTCAACCGATTCATATTGCCCATGTCAGCACCAGAGAATCCGTCAGCCTCATCCGGCGCGCAAAAGAAAGGGGTTGCAAGATTACCGCCGAAACCGCGCCACATTATTTTACATTGACTGATGAGGCGGTTGATTCCTATGACACAATGGCCAAAATGAATCCTCCCTTGCGAAGTCCCGACGATATTGCAGCCATTAAAGAAGGCCTTGCTGACGGTACTCTGGATGTAATTGCAACAGATCATGCCCCTCACAGCACCCTTGATAAGGACCTGGAATTCGATCTGGCGGCCAATGGCATCATCGGGCTCGAAACCGCTGTTCCTCTTGCGCTCAACCTTGTGCGGGAAGGAACTATTGATGCAACGAGATTTGTGGAATTATTGTCTTCGAACCCCGCCCGTTTGCTGGGTGTGGAGGGCGGCACCCTCCGTGTTGGCGGACCGGCTGACGTGGTGGTTATTGATCCGGACAAGGATTTTGTTTACACGGAAGATCAGGTTGTTTCGAAAAGTAAAAACTCACCCTTTCTTGACTGGCACATGAGGGGAAAGGCTGTGTTAACGATTAAAGACGGGGAAATCACTTACTCTGATTCATGAGGATGCGTTCCCGTTTATCTTTTCTGTTTTATCCCTTTATATCCAAAAGACTGCCCAACATCTCATCTTCTGCCTTCAGCACCTTCAGGTTTGCCTGAAAAGACCTCTTGGTAATCATCAGATTGGGCAATTCTTCCGCAAGCTCAACATTGGATTGCTCTAGAGCGTTTGGAGCGATGCTTCCTAACCCCCCGGTGCCCGGGCTGCCGGTCATTGGCACTCCTGATGCGGTTGTCTGGCTGTAGAGGTTTCCTCCATCCGACCTAAGACCCTGAAGATTAGCGAATGAAGCCAGTGCCACCTGCGCTTTTTGTAATTGTTGCCCGTTTGAGTATCGCCCACTGATAACTCCATCCGGACCAACGGCAAGCGACTGGAGATTGCCGGCAGCGAAGCCGTTCTGATTTTGATAAATCGTCGTTGATGAATTGGCATATTGCGTCGTAGCAAGACTTTCAGCAAGAAATAGTGAATCCTGTCCGCTGAAACGAGCCCCCAGATTAAGTTCTATTGCCTGATTGTTTTCAGCCCCGGTAAAATTTGTTTGAAAGCTGTAATAGGGGTCGGAATTTCCCAGGGAAATCCGGTTGGTGCTGAGAGAGGGATCAACCTGTGCGTCTGGAGGAACATCATAGGCGGAGATATCACGGATCTCTCCGGATGCATTGAAGTTCAGGGTGCCATACATCAAAGCCCCTGCGCCTTTGTGATCTGAAGCGGTAATTTTGTCAAAAGGTGGGAAGGCGGCCTGCTGATTTGCATTGAAACGCCTTTGATCCTGGAGGGGATCTGCAGTTACGAGATATTCCCACTCATTGTCGTTAGTGGTTCTGTCAAAATAAATTGTAATATCGTGCCGCTCTCCTTGAGCATCATGGATCTGAAGAGAGGATTTGTAATCATAGTTATTGGCTGCAATGGGATCGGAGGGGTTTGCTGAAGTGCTGTTTCTGCCATCCCAGGCCTCATAGAGATTAATATCCGTGCTTTCCTTGGGTGTTCGGGAGTCCAGATTTACAATTTGTTCGATTCGATGGGTTGCAACCGGCGGAGTGTTTTGTTCGAGAATAATGTCACCAATGCTGCCCTGACGATCACCGGTTTCCGGGTTAATGGACCAACCTTGAACATGATATCCTTCCGGAGTTACCAGTGATCCCTGCTGGTCAAAACGAAAGCCACCCGATCGGGTGAACTTGTCAGCGACGCTCGCTCCTGGCTGCCGGAGCATAAAAAAACCTTGCCCGCCGATGGCCATGTCGGTGGGGTTTGCTGAACTTTCAAGATAGCCTTGATTAAAGGTTCTGCTGATCGAGCCGACAACAACGCCCCTGCCGGTCTGGGATGTCCCTGAAGCGGTTGAAACCGACGGGCTGGAAGCATCCTCCAGGTTGACCCGGCTTGCCTTAAATCCGGGCGTGTTGAGATTTGCGACATTATTGGCAGTTGTTTCAACCTTTCGTGATAAGCCGAGCAGGCCGGAAAGCGAGGAATAAATTCCGGTAAGCATATGTCCCTCCTGTGGAACGGAAGATAAACATAAATAGATCTATTAAGGAGAAATTCAATCCCTAGTATACTTATCGGAGGGAGCTAAAACAAATGAAACACTGAAAAAGTGAATTTATCACAATAATTGAACAGGTTAGTGAAGAAATTGTCTAGCAGCAAACCAGAGGCTTTAACCCAAATAATTCATGAATCTTTATTTAAAACTGTTCACCCTTCGGGCAAGACGATTCATCCGTGTAGCCGCCAGTATAAGGCGTCTCCGTTTGCGAAATTTACGGGTTAACATAACCCGGTAACAGTATTGTTATGCCTTTTAGTGTAGAGCGCGGCAGGAGATTAAGAAGGGAAAAGCCAATATTATGGAGTATCCGGAGCCTCTTCGGAAAGCGTTTCGGAATAATCGCAATCCTTGGTAGCGCATTTGAGATGAGGACCTTGTTTCTTGCTTTCCTTTTCAAGCAGAAACAGGGCTCCGCAGCTGGGACAGTTTTTATTGACCGGTTTATCCCATAGTGCAAAGGTGCATTTAGGATATCTGTTGCAACTGTAAAAAACTTTTCCACGCTTTGAGATTTTCTGGACTATTTCACCGTCGCAGTCTTGTTCCGGGCATTTCACGCCAACCCCTTGCGACCGGACATTTTTGCATTTCGGATAGCCTGAACAGGCTAGAAATTTTCCAAAACGGCCATTTTTATAAACCATCGGGTTGCCGCATTTTTCGCAGATCTCGTCAGATTGTTCAGCAGCTTCACGTTCAACCGGAACAACCGCGCCTTCGTCGGACCGGGTAAAATCCAGGGTGCTTTTGCATTCTGGAAAATTTTCGCAGGCGAGAAATTCGCCGTTTCTGCCCCATTTGATGGCCATTTTCCCTTCGCACAAGGTGCAGTTGATATCCGTGGGAACCGAACTGCGCTTGACGGATTTCATTTCTTCTTTGGCTTTATCAAGGGTCTCTTTGAACGGGGTATAAAATTCTTTAAGAATCTGTAACCAATGGATTTCTCCTTCCTCCACCTTGTCCAGATTCTTTTCCATGCCGGCAGTGAAATCAACACTCATAACCAAGGGGAAGTGTTTTACCAAAAGATCATTAACCAGTTTGCCGAGATCGGTGGGCCGGAATTGGCGTTGGGAAAGCAACACGTATTCCTTGTCCTGAATCGTTGAAAGAATTGAGGCATAAGTACTGGGTCTGCCCACACCGTTTTCTTCAAGCGCTTTCACCAGCGTCGCCTCGGAATATCGTGGGGGGGGCTGGGTGAAATGTTGTTTGGGCAGCACATCGAGAAGCTCGCAACGGTCGCCTTCCTTGAGATCGGGCAGGACTTTTTCGCGGCTTTCGTCAGGAGCGTCGCTTCTTGCAATGGCTTCTGCCTGCGCTTCCTCGTACAATGCGAGAAAGCCTTGAAAGCGAATCACAGAACCCGTAACCCGCAGATTGTATTTTCCTGCGGTTATTTTGAAAGTGGTCTGGTCAAAAAGGGCCGGGGCCATCTGACAGGCGACAAAGCGTTTCCAGATCAGGGAATAGAGAGCCAGTGTGTCCTTATCGAGAAGGTGAGCCATTTTTTCAGGAGTCCGGGAAACATCGGTGGGCCGGATAGCTTCATGGGCGTCTTGAGCGGATTTTTTCGTTTTATAGATAATGGGTTTTGGCGGCAGATATTCTTTGCTGTAGGTTTCGGTAATAAAAGCGCGAACTGCGACCAGGGCTTCGTCATTAATCCGGGTTGAGTCGGTTCGCATATAGGTAATGAGACCGGTGGGGCCCTCCTGACCGAGTTCGACACCTTCATACAATCGTTGCGCAAGGGTCATGGTTTTTTTTGCCGAGAAACGCAATTTCCTGTTCGCTTCGATCTGCAGGCTACTGGTGATAAATGGAGGGCTCGGATTTCTATTTTTCTTTTTCTTTTCAATCTTGGCGACCGTAAAAGAAGATTTGCGAATATCCTGTGCAACTTCATTTGCCTGACTTTCAGTGGAGATGCGTTTTTTGATCTCCTTGTCCTGATCAAGGTAGGCGATAAAAGAAGGAGGAACAGGACCTTTCAACTGTGCGCCGATTGACCAGTACTCATCAGTTTGGAAGACGGCTATTTCATTTTCACGATCGCAGACCATTCGAACGGCAACTGACTGAACGCGTCCGGCACTCAAGCCCCTTTTTACCTTGTCCCAGAGCAAAGGAGAAATCTGATAGCCAACCAGGCGGTCAAGGATTCTTCTGGCCTGTTGGGCCTCAAAGAGAGGAACATTGAGGTCTTGAGCGTTTTCAAGAGCTACAAGGATTGCCTTCTTGGTGAGTTCATGGAATAAAGCCCGGTGAAATGGTTTATTGGCATTTTTCAGGCATTCGGCAATGTGGAAAGCTATGGCCTCGCCTTCGCGGTCAGGGTCAGGGGCCAGAAAAATTCTGTCGGCTTTTTTGGCTGAGCGTTTCAGCTCCTCAATAATTTTGCTTTTGCCGCGGATGGTGACATATTGTGGTTTAAAATCATGCTCAGTATCAACACCCAGGGTTTTGACCGGCAAATCACGGATATGCCCCACCGATGCCTTAACTTCATAAGAGTTCCCCAGATACCTTTGCAGGGTTCGGGCTTTTGCGGGAGATTCGACTATTATCAGTGATTTTGCCATGATTAAATGTATTTTCGGCCTTGCCGTTTGTTATCAGAGAGGAGTGGAAACCAGTTGATACTGTTTGCCTGGGAGGACTCTTACGACATTTTTCAATTCGAGCAACAGCAGCAACTCGGATACCTTATGGGCGCGCAAGTTTGTTTCTCTGATTATTTCATCTATAGTTTTGGGGTAGACGTCAAGAAAAGCAAGGAGCTCCTTTTCTTCAATGCTCATGGTTTTGTCTACCAATGGTTTCGGAGTTATCTTGCTCATTTTTTCAGTTGAGTCAAGATAATTTATCCGAATTTCTTCAATTATGTCCTCAACGGAGTGGACGAGTTTGGCGCCTTCTTTAAGCAGAAAATGTGTCCCTTCACTCTTGGCGGAATCAACTCTTCCCGGAACTGCAAATACCTCTCTTCCCTGCTCCAGAGCCAATTGCGCGGTGATCAGCGAACCGGATTTTTTCGCAGCTTCCACAACAACAACGCCAATGGACATGCCGCTGATGATCCGGTTTCTTGCCGGAAAACGAAAACCATCCGGAGAGGTTCCGAAAGGATATTCACTTACAAGAGCGCCGGACTCGGGTATCGCAAGGTACAGCTTGTTGTTTTGGGGCGGATAAACAATATCAAGGCCGCAGCCGAGCACTGCCACCGTAGTTCCTGCTGATTTTATAGCGCCCTGGTGAGCCGCAGAGTCTATTCCCAGGGCCAGGCCGCTGCTGATCGTGATATCCTGGCGCGCAAGAGAGGATGCAAGGTTGAACGCCATGTCCCGGCCATAGGAGGTGGAGGCCCGGGCGCCGACAATCCCGATCATCAAATTATTCAAACAAGGTACATTCCCTTTAACATAAAGCAGAAAGGGAGGGTTGTGAATATTATTTAAAAGCGCTGGATACCGGGGGTCTTTGTAGGGAAGTATTGTGACCCCGAAATCCGCCGCTTTATTGAGTTCTTTTTCGGCCAGGATGTGAGTTTCGTCCCTGTGAAGAAGATTACGCGTTATGCCCCTTTTGATGCCTGGAGCGGAACGTATTTCATTTTCTGTTGCCTTTAAGACTTTTTCAGGGCTCTCAAAATAATCAACAAGTTTCCTGCTTGTTGCAGGTCCGAGTCCGGGTGTAAGAAATATTTTCATCCACGCCAGAAGATTATTCATAAACACCCAACCGGTTGTTTTTTATAGGAAGAAAATGATTTTCTTTGTTTAAAGACACCTGTTTCAGTCTGAATAAAACAGAACGGACATCAAATATTTGTTAATGAAAATGGCGAAAGAAATAATGGAAAGTGTTTTCGGTGTCAATGTTTTTTATAAAAAAACGAGAAATTGTAAGCAAAAGGCAGGGTTTGTAAGAAATTTACTTACGGGAATAGATTTTTGGGTGCAATGGCTGAAACCGGGCAAACATCAAGCTCAAGGGTTTCTGGTTAGGGCTTTAAAAGGAGCAAGTAGAGTATTTGCTTAATATATGGGTCTCAACAAAAATTACTCCGCTTTATTTCGTCTTGTCGGAAAAAGAATGTAACGAGACTCCAGGATGAGCGAGCCTTGCAAGACTCAGAAAGGGTTAGTCGTCCAGGCGGCGGCCGACGTTTTGTCGCCGGATAAACGGACGCACAGCCAGTCGAGAAGTAATGAAATCATTAAGGTGTGTGGTTTTTTGCTTCCAAAAAAATAATCAATCTTCATCATTATAAAAACTGGAAAGATGTTTTTTTCGGGTGGGGTGTTTGAGTTTCTGTATTGCCTTGGCCTCAATCTGTCTGATCCGCTCACGGGTTACTGAAAAAGTTTTTCCTACTTCTTCAAGGGTCTGGTCAGTATCTGCTCCGAGACCAAAACGCATGCGGACAACCCGTTCTTCCCGGGGGGTAAGGGTTGATAAAGCCTTTGACATGTTGCGCCGCATGCTTTCAAGAATGCTTGCGTCATCAGGCGACAGGACGCCTTCGTCTTCGATAAAGTCTCCGAGATTGCTGTCTTCGCCATTACCGATAGGAGTATCCAGGGAAATGGGTTCTTTTGAGATCCTCAGGATGCCTTTGACCTTATCCAGTTCCAGCTCAAGCCTTTCAGCCAATTCTTCCGGAGTAGGTTCTCGGCCGAACTGGCGAATAAAATCCTTAGCTTCTTTTAACAGGCGGTTAATGGTGTCGATCATATGGACCGGAATCCGAATGGTTCTTCCCTGATCGGCAATGGCTCTGGTGATAGATTGGCGAATCCACCAGGTCGCATAGGTGCTGAATTTATAGCCGCGCCGGTATTCGAATTTTTCCACGGCCTTCATCAGGCCGATATTGCCTTCCTGGATAAGGTCGAGAAGCTGCAGGCCGCGGTTGGAATATTTTTTTGCAACGCTGACAACCAGACGTAAATTTGCGCGGATCAGTTCGTCTTTGGCAAATCTGCTGATTGCGCGGCCGCGTTCGACCTGGCCAAAAACATATTCCAGGGTGTCGGAGTCCACGCCGTGGAGCTCTTCAAAATTCCGTAATTCTTCGGATTTGCTGAAGACATTCTGGGTGGCCTGCTCCAGGGTAGAAACCTCCGGAGGGTCAAGGCGCGACCCCGTTGCATTCTGCTGGGTTTTTTTGAGAAGTTTATCAAGTTTTTTAAGGTTGTTCAGAATGGCTCGTATGTGTTTTGCATAAATTCGGTTTTCTTTGAAGAGTCGGATAATTGAAGAGGTGTTCCGTTCAATGCGGATCATGATTTTCATTGCCGACGGCTGATCGATATTGGCGCGCAAAAGGTCCAAGCGAAGCATGGCCCGCTCTTTTTCAAGGCGCACCGCCTCGCTTACCTGCCAGATAAATCGTTCTTTGGCCTCTTCGAGAATGGCGGGGTCGGCATTATCAAGCCCGCGCAGGACATCGGGGATGGAAATTTTTTCATCGCGCAGTTTTTCAGCGATATCAATGAGGGTGTTCAAGGCTAACGGCACGGTCAATACCGCGTCCTGAACCTGTTTTTGACCGTTTTCGATACGCTTGGTGATTTCAACTTCTTCGGCAGGGGCAAGAAGGGAAACCGCCCCCATTTCGCGCAGATACACCTTTACCGGGTCAAGATTGGCCTGGGCCCATTGGTCTTCAAATGTTTGTTCTTGGCCTTTTTTTCTTTTTTTAGAAACCACCAGGGTTTCGTCCTGATCGTCCTGATCATCGAGAGCATCATCATCAGCATCAGAATCATGTGATTGCTCTTCATCTTCGATTCCAAACATTGCAGTGAGATCATCGGGTTGTTCCTCAAGGGAATCATCTAGCAAGTCACTGTCATCGGTATTCACAAGAAATTCCTGGTTCTGTGAAGACCGTGCCGTTTTTTTCGAAGTGTTTGTTTTATTGGATTTTTTCATTTTCACTATGAAATCACTCATTATCGATTGATCATTAATAAAGCCTGTGCTGAACTTTTATGCAAGGGGAACCTTGCTATGATGCCTATGTCTTGTCCAATTGGGCCATGAGTTCAAGATACAGATCTTTATCGCTTGAATGATGAGCCTCGTTAATTTTCTGTATTATCTTTTCCCGGCGGGTCTTGCGGCTGCTTTTTTTAAGCCAGGCAATCATTTCCTCGGCCATTGAAGCCTCTATTTCTTTTGAATAGGAGGGGGATTCGATCAACAGTTTTGAGACGAAATTTTTTATCTGCGGATCGGTTGCGTTGAGAAGATATTCCGGACCGGAAAGAGATTGCTCGCGGTTTTGTTTAAGGAGCTCAAGAATGTCGCAGCCGATCCCAAAGGAAATAACTTCTTCAACTCCGGCGTCAAAAAAACGGTCTAAATATTCAGGGCAAACCAGAAGAAATTCCAACAGCTGCCGGTGTTTGATCGGAATTTTCGTTTCAACCCTTTTTTTACTCGGAGCGGCTTGGGGTTTGGGCGGTATTTCCGTCATTTTGCCGGACATTTTTTCAATGGGTACGCCCAGTTTCTCGCTGAAGTGGGAGATGAAAATCGTTTTTTCCAGGTCCTTGTCGCCTAAGGTCGCGATGATTGGTTGTAATTCCTCAATAATTTTTGCTTTCCCCTCAAGTCCCACTCCGTGCTGTTCGGCAAGGCTCTCAAATACGAAATCCGCCAGGGATTGGGCAGTGGTGAGGAGTTTTTCAAAGGCTTCTTTGCCTTGTGTTGCAATAAATGTGTCAGGATCATGGTTATCTGGAAGCACCACCACCCGTGCGGTGATTTTTTCCGAAAGAAAGATTGGTACGGCGCGTAATGCGGCCTTCAAGCCTGCCTGATCTCCATCAAAAAGCAGAATCGCTTCGGCGGCATACCCTTTAAGGGTGCGGACCTGGTATCGGGTGAGAGCGGTGCCCAGCGGCGCCACAACATTTTCTATGCCGTGTTCCACCAGCGACACCAGGTCAAAATTGCCTTCAACAATAAGGGCGGTGCCGGATTTTCTGATAAAGTCGCGGTTTTCAAACAACCCGAACAATGTCCGGCTTTTATCGAATACCGCGGTTTCCGGCGAGTTAAGATATTTGGGTTGACCGTCCCCCAGAATCCTGCCCCCGAAGCCGATGGTCCTGCCGGTGAGGCCGGTTATGGGAAAAAGAATCCGGCTCCGGAAACGGTCGTAAAAGCCGCTGCGATCCCTGGCAACAATCAGGCCGGCTTCAACGGCAAGGGTGGGAGTGTATTCCCCGGGCAATGAATCAGCAAGAAACCCCCATTCGTCAGGGGCATAGCCGAGCCGGAAGGCTTTTACGGTGTTTTCGGAAAGACCTCTTTCAGAAAGATACTTGCGGGCCGGCGCGGCTTGCGGGGAGGAAAGCAGGAGTTGATGGTATTTTCCGGCTGCCCAGTCATTGAGCGACAGGAGGGCTTCACGTTGTTTTGACTTGGCCTGTTGTTCCGGTGACAGGGTCCGCTCCGGAAGCGGGATATTGTATTTTCGCGCAAGTTCTTTTAAGGCCTCGGGAAATGATATCCTGTGATATTTCATCATAAAGGTGAACACGTCTCCACCCTCGTTACAGCCGAAACAATGAAAGGAGTTATTCCCCGGATTTACCATAAACGATGAAGTCTTCTCGGCATGGAAAGGACAGAGGCCCTTGAGGTTTGTACCGCTTCTCGTAAGTTTGACATGTTCGCCGATTACCTCGGCGATAGGAGCGGTTTCCTTAAGAAGCTGGACGGTGTCGTCACGATGGGAAAATGAGGTCATACTTAAAAAGAACCAACCACAAAAAGGAGGATGTAATTAATAGCGACAGACGATATATTTTCCATACGTCAAGTCCTGTTGAATTTGTTATTATCTGTGGAATGTGTCAAGAAAAAAAACAGATAACAGGAATTATTATTGAAACCATATTGGGAAACGCATTCCTAGCAGATCGGGGTTTCTTTATAGTATCTGCAAACAGGTTTTTCTGTATGGTACTTTTCTGCTATTGGAGCTTAGCACAATAAACCCTGGTATAGTAAAAAAGTTCTTTCTAAACCCCTGTCGCTTTCTGTTAATTTGCAAATATGTTCTCGAGTTCTGACTTTTTCGTTACGATGTTAATTCTCCGACCGGTTCCTAGCCGATTGTCAAGCATGTCGCTATAAGACATCACGGCAGTATGTTACACTGTTTTTTTGAAAGCAATTATGAAATATTATTCTGGCGGTATAAATCATGGAACATCCTGATATTACAAAAGTTCTTGCGTATGAAATCAAGAAAGAGCTTGCGGATCGATACTTTGGGTATCGAAAAGTAATTGAAGAGGACAAGGTCGGTCTTCGGAAAAAAGTAGAGGATATCACTCGCCGAATCGTTCAGAAAATATGTTTTGACCTGGTAAGGATATATGTCCTGCTGCGAGATGAACATTTGATTCATGAATTTTTAGAAATCAGCGGCATTCATGAAGAGATTTTTTATGATCCCTACCTGCCGGAATCGCCGACAATCAGGGCCCGTGTTTTTCAGGGAGTCAAAATGCGAGGGCTTACCCAGGCGGGCCGGTTTAAGAATCTTGTTTTTGATTGCTATGATGAGCTTGTCAGGCATGTGGGAGAATACCGGGAAATATTCGGTGAGTTGCTGGAGGACCAGGAAGTCATCAACGAACAGATCCGGATGTTTTATCAGAAAAACGATATCAGCAGTATCATGGGTTTCATGAGGTCCCTTGACACACAGACCACCCGTGGAGTTGATCTGCGGGCGGGAGTTGATCCTCTTTCTTCACAGGTGCTGGAGGAAAAGATGAAGGTGGAGCCGCCGCTGCCCATTGAACAGGAACTGCCGGTATTCCCGCCGCTGGTCCCGTTGTCGCACATCAAGGGAAAGCTTAAAACAATTGCCGAGCACGCATTTCTTTTTCATCCGGGCGGGTTCGTTCCCGACCCTGTTGTTGCCCGGTGAATGGAATTTTTTGTATGTTGCTGAAAACAGCCCGGCGGGTGCAGCGGCAAGGTATTGTCAGTCTTTATCTCGAATCTTATAAACAGGAAGTTTGCAACTCACAGGATATTTTATGGAACCAAGTTATGCCCATCTCGGATTATCTTTTTTAGCTCTTGTCGGCGGCCTGATCATGTTAGTGGTCGGTGGCGAGGTGCTTGTGTCCGGTGCCGGCAGACTTGCTTTGCGCTGGGGCATGAGTACCATGCTTGTAGGGTTGACGGTTGTGGCTTTCGGCACTTCAATTCCTGAACTTTTTGTGAGCTTAAAGGCCTCTTTTAACGGACACATTGATATCATGATCGGCAATGTCGTGGGAAGCAATATTGCCAATGTCGGTCTTGTTCTCGCCTGCTCGGCAATCCTCGCGCCCCTTGCGGTGCATATTAAGGTGCTGAAAACCGAGCTGTACCTTCTGCTGTCAATAAG
>JAHJJF010000041.1 GCA_018823135.1 Pseudomonadota bacterium | reverse complement strand
ATTTTCCAGCAGGGCCAGGAAAACTCCAGTCTCTATTTTATTAATGGCGGCAAGCTCAACATCCTTTACCGCCAGGGGGACAGGGAGTTGTTTATTAAAAAGATGGGCACCGGTGACATAGCCGGGGATGACACTTTTTTCACCGCATCACTGTGCACTACGACCCTGGTTGCGATTTCAAATGTAAAAATAAAGTTTCTTGACCGCTCCGTACTGAAACAATGGCAAAAGGATCTTCCTGCCCTAGAGTCGAAAATTCACGACTTCTGTCTTCGTTCCGAGACCGCCAGCGACCTCTTACAGAAAAAATCCATTAACCGCCGCCGACAACAACGTGTGCCGATTACCGGGACGATCCTTATCCAACTGGTCAATGCTGCCGGTCAGGCTCTTGGAAAAGTACTTATGGGCGATCTTAGCGACATTTCCGTCGGCGGCGTGTCATTCCTGATAAAAGCGCGTCAAAAGGAAACAGCACGTCTCCTGCTCGGCAAGAAAATGAATGTAAAAATAAGCCACTCCACCCACGAAATCAACGAAAACGGCACGGTCATCGGTGTTCGATATAATCCCCAGGAATTCCGCCAGGACACAGATTATTCAGTTCATATGAAATTTGATAAACCCCTGGACAGCCAGACGATCTGGGAAATTGAAAACACCCGCCGCAAGAGTTAAGGGCCTCTCTTGCTCCTGTTTCTGCATTTGATCGACTTTCTTGCAAAAAACCGGCAATCCAGGTAAAATTTTTTACTGAATTGAGAAGATATCGTATAATCCATTTTCAAAATGAAATTTCACCAAAAAATACAGATAGTTACCCAATAGTTTCAACATCACGCTCAAGACGTCACCACTCCGGAGGAAAAATGAACAAGAATCGCAACGCCCGATTACTCCCCTCGCTTGCCTTGTTTGCCACTTTACTCACCATATCTTTCTTGTCCGGATGTGGCGGTGGCGGCAGCGACGCACCTCCCGCAGCAACCTATTCGGTGAGCGGCACAGTCACCGCAGCCTCCGCAACCGACATCGACGTTGACACCAATGACCCGGTTTCATCGTACAACGACAATGGCACTGCCGCAACGGCCCAGCTTATCACTAATCCCGTAACCGTCGGGGGCTTTGCTACCAGGACCTCCACGGGAAACAGCGGCGACCGGTTTGCATCAGGATCTGATATATACGACTGGTACCGGGCGACACTTTCCGCCGGACAGACTATTCTTCTTGATGTCAGTGATCACGACGGCACCTCCGGCACCAATCCCGACCTGGATCTCTACCTTTTCACAACCAGCAACACAACAACACCAATCAAGTCGTCAGAAAATCAATATGGAAACGGTGTCTCCGAAAACATCTTAATAACCAGCAGCGAAGATTATTATATCCTAGTATACGCTTTTTCAGGGGCCTCCAACTATACCCTTTCTATCGGCCAGACCGCTGCTGCCGCGCCCATCGGCAACTTACGGCTTGAGGATGAATTTGTGCCGGGGGAAGTCATTGTCCGTTTCAATGAAACCCTTCTTTCTGCAAACTTCACCGGAAATAAAACCATTACAGCCAAGGCCCAATCCCTGGGGTTGCTCCATAAAGCCGGTGATTTCGGCAGGCCGGTTCTGCTCAGTCTCGGCAATCCTGCAACGAAAGCCGCCGCTTTCCAGGCTCTTGGGATTGACTCCCTTGATCCCATGGCCGAAAAACTGGCATCTGCAGATATGGAGATGCTTAAAAAATACGATACCATCCGTGCGATAAAGGCCCTCAGGAAACGGGCTGATATCAAAACCGCTGATCTCAATTATATCCGCCAGGCAAGCAAAACCCCGGTTGACGAATACTATTCGTACCAATGGCATTATCCCCTTATAAACCTCCCTCAGGCCTGGGACATCACCACCGGCAATGCCTCTGTTATTGTCGCGGTTGTTGATACCGGTATCATCCTCAGCCACCCGGACCTGAACAACCGGGTCTGCCAGTTTTCATCAGCATGCCAGGGCTATGATTTCATCAGCAATACAACCATTGCCAATGACGGCGACGGAATCGATTTCAATCCCGATGATCCGGGTGACGGCAGCACCCCGGGCGGCAGCTCTTTCCACGGCACCCATGTTGCCGGCACCATCGGCGCCGAAACAAATACAGCGGGACCCGGCAGCGGTGTTGCCGGCGTCACCTGGGACACCAAAATCATGCCGATCCGGGTGCTTGGCAAGGGCGGCGGCACCAGTTATGACATCCAGCAGGGCTTGCTGTATGCCGCAGGACTTGCCAACGACTCAGGCACGGTGCCGTTCACTCCGGCGCAAATCATTAACCTGAGTCTCGGCGGCAGCGGCTCCTCGCAAACCGAACAGGATGTTTACACAAATGTTCGCAATAATGGAAACTACGGCGCCGGCGTTATCATCATTGCCGCAGCAGGCAACGAAAACACCAGTAGCCCAAGCTACCCCGCTTCCTATGACGGAGTTGTTTCGGTGAGCGCAGTTGACATGAACAAAGCCCGGGCCCCCTATTCCAACTATGGTTCCATGGTTGATGTTGCTGCGCCCGGCGGCGACACCAGCGTCGACCTGAACGCCGATGGCTATGCCGACGGCGTGTTGAGCACGGTGGGCGATGATTCCGGCAGCTCCATTGCCAATGTCTATAAATTTTATCAGGGAACATCCATGGCAGCACCCCATATGGCAGGTGTCGTTGCTCTGATGAAAGCGGTCAAGCCCGATCTCACACCGGACGATCTCGACGCTTATCTGCTCTCCGGAAGCATCACCGAGGATATTGGAACTCCGGGAAAAGATGTTTATTTTGGCCACGGCATGATTGATGCGCTCAAAGCAGTCAAGGAAGCCAGCACCGGAATAATTCCACCCACCCTCTCGCTTTCTCCATCATCCTTGAACTTCGGGGCCAGCACAACATCACTGACCGTGGAAGTTGCCGACGGCGGAGGCACCCCTCTGACCGTCAACAGCCCCACAGAAAACGCCAGCTGGATTACATCCGTGACGCTGACAACCGATCTGGGAAGCGGCAAGGGCACCTATACTGTCGAGGTTGACCGAGCGGGATTAACCGAGTCCACAGCAAGCGCCTCCATCACTTTTCCGACAACCAGCGCAGGCAGCTACACGCTTCCGGTGAACATCCGGAACAATTTAAGCAATGCCGGGAATACGGGTCTTCACTGGATGATCCTCTGGGATCCCACCAATCCACTTGCCACCAACCCCACCACCCATGCGGCGATCATCGGAAGCGTCTATAATTATAGTTTCAGCGCAGTACCTGCCGGCACCTATTATGTTCTTGCCGGAACGGATTCAGACAATGACGGCTATCTCTGCGATCCGGGCGAGGCCTGCAGCGGCTATCCCACTGTCAACGCGCTGACACCAATCACCATAAGTTCGAGCAATATATCCGGCATTAATTTTACCAGCGGCTACAATACCAGTGTTCAGTCAGCCTCAGCAGGCATACAATCAATTCCGCCTCAAGGAATTTCCTTTCGCCGCGACAAAAGGATAAAGTGACCTCTTATGCGCTGTATTTTCTTTTTGGGTTTATTGACAATCTGTCTGACCTGCCCGGGCTTCGCCATTGCTATGGGAAACGATGGGCATCCTGACGACACACCCATGCAATCGGTTCAAGGAATTGGCCTTACAGAAAAAACTCCCGGCGCGGCAGTTAATGAGCACAAGTTTGCGATAACAGTACTGGATTCCGGGATTCATTTTAACAGGCCCGGACAAAAAACTCAGGCGCTCTGGCTTCGCGACAATAAATCCTATGAAGGTCTGCGGGGAAAAATCCCCCGCCAGATGCTCGGGGGAAGCAACAAAAGCTTTCTCCTCCCTGATTTCGCAAATGAAGGAATTCTTTTTGTGGCAATGGGGGAGAAACCCTCCGCAGGTTACAGTCTTTCTCTTGCCGAAGACACGGCATTACTTACAGATGGTATTGCCTCCGTTCGGATTCATTGGCTTGAGCCTCAACAAGGGATGATAACCGCCCAGGTCGTAACCAGCCCCTGGATGATGATCCGGCTTCCGAAGCTTAATTTTGGAAAAATCCGGGTGACTGATCAGGATGACAGGGTCCGGGCTGAAATCGAACTTGCGTTGAAGTGACAGGAACTTGCTTTTCTGCACAATGCGAAATCCTGAATTTACCCGGCACTCCCATGGGCCGATATCAACTCCTCTAAATAGTCACCAAAAAACATGCCGAACCCAGCGCCAAACCTTTATCACACAATTATCATAATTTTTTCAAACAGTTAAGTCGGGGCACGTTAAGACATTGCCCTGAAGAAAGACAGCATTTACCAATTCCGGTTTCAAGTCGGGAATTTATGAGGGCGTGAAGAACCGGGAGCTCATTTCTTCAAGGCCAAGGCTTATGAGCACTTCCTGCAGACGTTCGCTTGGACGGCGGCGCGGCAGGTCTTTGTATATGGCGATGATCAGTTCGTTTTTCATGGAGTGTTCCCAGCCCACAAGCTCGGTGACCGTGACCTGATAGCCGTGCGCTTCCAGTTGCAGACAACGGAGCACATTGGTGACCAGGCTGCCGAATTCGCGCGTGTGCAGCGGATGCCGCCATATTTCGGCAAGGCTCTTGCCTGCAAGGGTCTGGCCTTTGTTTTTCCGGAGCATTGCCGCGACTTCGGCCTGGCAACAGGGTACCACCACGATAAACCGGGCCTGTTTCTTCAAGGCGAAATGAATGGCATCGTCGGTGGCGGTATCGCAGGCATGCAGCGCGGTCACCACATCAACCGTTGCCGGCAAGTCTTTGGAATCAATGGCCTCGGCGACTGACAATTCCAGAAACGACATGCCGGAAAATTTCAGTCGTGCCGCAAGAGCCCGTGATTTCAAAACCAGCTCGTCCCGTGTTTCGATGCCCCAGATATGGGAACCGTTGTCCTGATCCTTGAAAAAAAGGTCGTAGAGGATGAAGCCGAGATAGGATTTTCCCGCCCCGTGATCCACCAGGGAGATATCGGGATGATCCTCCTGGACCGCCTTGAGGAGCGGCTCGATGAATTGATAGAGGTGATAGACCTGCTTGAGCTTGCGTCTGCTGTCCTGGTTCAGCTTCCCGTCGCGGGTGAGGATGTGCAGTTCCTTCAGCAGCTCGATGGATTGCCCTGGCCGTATTTCGTGTTTTTCCTGGATCAAACTCTTAAACCTTGCACTCGGTTGAATTTATGGGGCGGGGCGCCTGGGCCGTCTGTCAGCTTTTGTTGCGGTTTATTGTGAGAGGCGCATGCCGGAAGCAGTCCGTAACATGATCATTTACCATTCCAACCCCCTGCATGAAAGCGTAGCAGATTGTCGAGCCGACAAAGGTAAACCCTCTGCGCTTGAGTTCCCTGCTCATTCTGTCGGATTCCGGAGTGGCAGCCGGGATCTGATGTATGTGGCGCCGGGAATTCTGAATCGGCCTACCACCGACAAAGGACCAGATAAATGCATCGAAGCTTTTATACTCGTCAATGACTTGCAGATAAGCCCTGGCGTTGCATTGTGCCGATTGCACCTTAAGTCGGTTGCGGATGATTCCGGGGTCTTTCAGCAACCGATCGATTTTTCCTTGGTCCCAGTTCGCGATTTTCACCGGGTCAAAACCATCGTACGCGACTCTGTATGTAGTACGCCTTTTAAGAACAGTCAACCAGCTTAATCCCGCTTGGGCCCCTTCAAGAATGAGCATCTCAAAAAGTTTCCGGTCGTCGTGAAGGGGAACGCCCCATTCCTTGTCGTGGTATTCGATATACAGAGGGTCGTCGGTTACCCAGGCGCAGCGTTTCATGCATTTCCTCCGATACTAACGACCGCCCCGATTGCGCTCAGGCGGAACTGATCCTGAGTCACAAGCGGGTCGTCCTGGGATGCGAAAATGGCGCATGTTGCGGCTTGAGTGGTTTTTTGGGGAGCGGCGCCGGTTGTACCGGCTGCAGCCGTTATTGCGGCGGCTTGAGCCGCCGGTAAATCGAGATCGACATTGTTGATGATGAGCAGTTTCCGATCGTCGGTGAATAACGCCCAGGCGCAGGCGGATGCGGTGGTATAGCCCACTTCATGAAAGAAAGGTTGTTGTTTAAGAAAGGCGACCATCGCAGCGGGATCAAAGGTTGTTCCGGTGCCAAGTTGACGCTTGAATTCCGTTTCAATTGCATCCAGTGTGGCGAGTCGCTCCGTGTCCGACACCGGGGTTCCCTCGATCCCCTGGCCGGTTTCGGCACCTGTGCCGATCGGTTGCGTGGTGTTGTCGTCCGCTGAGCTGCCATCGCCACCGCCGCTGCAGCCGGTCAGCGGAGGCAATGCCACCAGGACCATGCCACTGGACAGCAGGCGCAGGAAGGTTCGTCGCGTTAACATAAAAAACGGGTTGGAGAAAACTGCTGTAAAGACCGGATCATTTTCCATAGACACCACCCTGGTAAGAGTAAGATGCCGCCAACGTCATTGATTCTAAGAGAAGATGTTTAAATGTTGATGCCGAGGGTTAGGGCCAATTATATACGCCGTGCCAAGATAAACTTATCTCAGACGATCCTTTCTGCTCTCGTCCATGACATGAAACCCTTTCAGCGGATCACCGATCACATTGAAACTGATATTACTATCATATCGATCAATGAAACGGACTTCAAATTGCGTATATTCGCCGCTTGATAAAAGAAGGATTTCCGGCTGAATCTTTTCATCATCTGAAGAACCCTCTTCCCGGTCATCTTTGATTGCCGCCGATTCCCCTTCCAGAGAAATCTCAAATCTAACTCCTTCAGGAAGCCGCCTTGAGCGAAAAACGCCTTCTTTCTCAAGGTCAAGCCAACGTCCTTCCTCATGCCGGAGAAATACATATCCCTCATGGGTAAACCGCACGGCATATTCTTCTCCTTTGAGCACGGCTTCTTCCATTGCAAGATCAATTAACGACACAAAACGTCTCGCTTCAATTTCAATCTCGTCTTTTCGTGTATCAATGGAAAAGGCCGCCACACCAATGACAATGCCGATTATCAGCAGAACCACCATTATTTCGAGGAGGGTAAAACCGTTGCGGTCAAAGGGTAAATCTTTTTGAGAACTGTCGCGGAAGTTCATAGGTAGATGTTGGCTGAAAGGCTGATTTACAGAAAATTCAAGGGCACAATCGCGGATAATTGCATAAAATAACTAATCAATAGAACAAAACTAAGACTGTTGGTGAGCAACAAATAAAAAGACTCCAAGCTGATTACTCAAGATTCCAGTTGCCGATTTCCGCATCAAGGCCATCACCGCCCAGTTGCCCGTCCGCACCCAGAGAAAATATATCCAGTGGACCAAAAACACCCGGATTCAGATACTGGTAAGGATTGCCCCATGGATCTTTCGGGAGCCGGTCAATATACCCGCCATCCTTCCACTTTTTGGGTTCAGGTTGATCCTCCGGACGTTGCACCAGAGCCTCAAGGCCCTGATCGGTGGTCGGGTAAAAATAATTATCCAATTTGTAAAGCTTCAAGGAATTTTCAAGCACCCGGATGTCCTGTTTGGCTTTGACGATTCTTGCCTGGTCAGGCCGGTCCATAATCCTCGGGACGATTATCGCGGCTAAAATACTCAAAATCACCACGACCACCATAATCTCAATCAGCGTAAAGCCTTTTTCATTGTTTTGTACCATAATGGAAGCTCTTTTATTTTGTATTTGATTCATCCAACCATTCCTCAAAATTATCATTTATGCGCCTCGTAATCATTGTCGGACTCGCATAAAGCACTCGTCGGACGCGTATTTTATCTGTAACTGATTAATATTATTAGTGGCGATAATTCGGTTTATACCTTTTCAGGATGTCATCACTCATTGTCGGACTCGCATAAAGCACTCGTCGGACGCGTAGACCGCTCCAACCAGCGATATCAAAACAATACCCGGCCAACCTCACCTGAAAAATTCACCCCCATACTGCCATCGGCTGCCGGTCTGCCCAGCAACGATAAAGCATCAACGAGTGCGGTTTGCTCTTTATCGCGTACCGAAAAATTACCGGTAAAAGAATATTTCCCATCAGGCGACACGATTAATGCACCTTCTGCGGCCAGTGGCCCGCCCGAATCGGTTAAAATAGCGGTGACTCCCTGTTCGGAAGTTGCAATATCCACAGTCAGGTCTCCAAACCGCACCTGCGGTTCGCTGGTTGTTTCCGCCCCTGTCCAGACAATTCTACCCTCGGCCAGGGCTACCAGGCCATCTCGGATTTTTACTTTGTTTACGGCAACACGAATCAGGCCGCCCAAAGGAACCGCATACATATCAGGAAGAACTTTTGTGAGCAGTGTGGCCGGAAATTGCGCCTGTAGATCATCCAGGTCAAGTTTTCCGCGCCGGGCTCTGATCCTGCAATCAAAATCGCTGTCAACCAATTGAAAATGCAGATCAACCACAGCTCTACCGGTAATCAATGAAACAGGTTGAAGCCGCCAACTGACGTTTGTCGCCTCCACAGTATCAACCGCGACTCCCCGGGCCTTTCCATTATGCCACGGGCCATCGACACCATAAACCTTTATCCTGGCAATTTGCGGTATTTTCTTCTGCAACAGGCCGTAGGCAAAATCCGCCGGCATAAAAAACACCAGAAAAAAAACATATGCAAAAAAGAAAAACACTATGTATTTGAGTCTCTTTTTCACGAGGATCCTTTCAGGGTTATTTTTGCATTGACAATTCCTGCTGCATTGCGACTCTCAGAGGTATATGCGACAGCGACAATTCCCTTCGCCTCAAGGAGCCGCAGCCACAAAACAATATCCGTAAACACCGCGTCCTCAAGCCAGACCTTGGCCCGGTCCTGGTCGTCCGGCTCGATACGCTTCATATTCCCGGCAAGTTTTCGTTGCGCCGCAGTCTGATCAATTATTGCCAGCAAGGAGCCTTTACCGGCTGCCTCTTCGAGTTTACCCGGCCCCTTAACCAAATTCACCTGTCGCACCGCATCCTGCATCCAGACTAATTCCTGCCTTTTTAACGGAACTTCGTTACGCATACCCTGTAAGCTGTTATTAAACGGCTCAAGGACAAAAACATACAGCGCCGCAATCAGGATAATTATTCCACCAAGAATGAGGGCCATACGCTCACGACTATTAAATCTTGCTAAATATGTCATTTATCTTGCCCTCACCTGTAGACGGGTTGCCACGTGATCACCCTTGGCAGAGGCGGTCCTGATTTCTACATCCAGGCCCGCTTCATTGGTCAAGCCTGTTTTTAATCTGTCCAGGGCCTTGAGGTCTTTCACTTGCATATCCAGATCCAGCTGCAAATCCTTGTAGCGAAGATTCTGAAGTTCATATCCCGGCGCCTCAAGGAATAGCGGGCCTACGGCATCAAGAAGATATAAAAGATTGCTTTCGCCGGCATCAGCCCCTTTGAGCTTATTGAGCCTGCTTTCCATCTGGGCCCGGGGGTTTACAATTTTTTTGGCGTCGGGAAATGTTTTCCGGTAAAGCGCTTCAATCTGTGAACCAATCTTCTCCTTTTCCGCACTCAAACTCATATATTCCTGTATTCTGATTGTCCCATGAAGGGCCACGACAACGCCTAAAACCACCGCAGGAACCCACCATAACTTGATAATTTTCTTCCACTCCGCATGTCTGGCAAAAATCCCTTGCAACAGGTTTAGCTCACCATAGGAATGAATATCCTTGATAAAGACCTCCATGACTGATTGAACACCGCCCTGTCGGTCTTCGGCATTTTTTCGTAATGAATCATCCTTAAATTCCTCCACAGCCATCCCATACAGAAAAATCCGCCGCTCTCCGGATTTTTCAAATTCGGAGAGGAGTAATGCTTCAAGGTTTTCCCTGTCAACCGCAAAACCTTTATCAATGCCGGTCCTCACATGGACGATATCCAGGTCAACACATACGGTGATAATTCCATCGTCATATGGAAGCGCAAGGCTTTCAGGCAGCAGAACATCCGGTTCAATGCCTCCTTCCGCAAAAATACGCCGCCACTCAGCCATCCTTTGGGCAGAAACAACTGCCACGGCCATACTGCCGTCACTTCGCTTTCTGCCATGAGCAAAATGGAGTTCCTCCACATCCTCTGCAAGGCGGTCCTCAAGGGCAAAGGGAATCGCCTGCAGCATATATTTCCTGCCCCGTACGGGAAGCGTGACATCGGCTAGAAAAACCTCCTGCCCGGGGACCAGGGCAACCAGCCGTTGTCTGCCGGATTTTGAGACTGCAGCCCTTAACGGCCCAGATTGAGTCTTCCAGGAGCCGTCCGGGAAACTCTCCGCCCAGGTGACTTCTTCAGATGTTCCTGTCCCTATTCTGATAACCACGGTGTCCATGTGATAGTAAACCCTTTATTAACTGAACTATCTGACTTATTCTAATTGGTTGAAATTATGTAGTTATCTTAAAAAAACAGTGCTATTGATTCACTGTCCTAAGCATTCAGGTAAGCAAGTTTACGTGACTCCGGAAGCCAGGATTCAGAATAACTTATTGTACAGCATTTCTTCTGGTTGCTGACGGCTGTATTCTAAATTCAAATTGAATAACTTGATCGAAATCACTGATTAATTTATTTGTATTCAGTTACTTAAATCTGCTCAGAAAGTCCAAGTTTTAATATGCCCCGATACTCTTGTTTATTTTATCCACTTTATTGCCCTGCCGGTAAAGCAGACTATACATGGACACCCTGCCGTTTCCAACCTCGGCCTTGGCGTTGGCCAGAAAATAATCGCTGGAAACCGTGAGAAACGTGCCGGCAATTCCGCTTCCCGCAAGGTTTTGATCCTGTAAAAAATCGTTTACTGATGCATACCCCCCGGCAGGCCGTTCTTCAACAAAGTTTTTTGCCTCATTCAATGAAAAATCAGCAGAAAGCGCCGCCAGAACAAAGGCTGAGGCAGTATTCACGTTTACAAGGGGTTCTGTCGGAAAAAGAGGCAGCGTTGTAATATGCGGCGCAAGACAATTGTATGCCTTATAATCGAAACCCGCAACCAGTTGCAGTTCACTGGGGCTGGTCATTATGCTGTTTGCCGTCCGGTATGGTGTCTCAAGCCAGGCATAGGTTTCATCCTCGGCCCCGCCGCCGGAGGTAAGATCCGAATCCGCATCCAGCCAGTCGATAAGCGCGTTAAGCAGATTTGTATCCAGGCCGCACATGTCGAGCATCCGCTCAAACTGTTTACGGCTCTGGCCTTGCAGGTCCGGTTTTGTTGAAACCAGATTATTCAGATTAAACCGGCCATGCATGTCTTCAAGAAATCCCGATACCGCCCCACCTTCAACTTCGGTGGGGATAAGCCCTATTGCCCACTCCTCACCGAGGCTGTCATTCCCGCCATTTTTTTTATCACGGATCAAAACCTGTACGGCCCAGTCGACAACCCCTTCAGCCAGGACAAGGCACTGATCACCGTCAACAATATTACCGTTTCTGCGGATATCGATCTGCTGACTTGAAACCATTGACACCACCATCATTGAAACCAGCGCGGTGATTAACAGCACGGTGATCAGCGCAACACCGCGCTTATTTGCCAATGATCCACTCAAAGAAACCATTTCAGCCGCCACTCTCTGGATTTCCGGCACTGCCGGAGCCAACGGAACTTCCATCACCCGAGGCTATGAGAAAAATCCTTTTAAGCTCTCCCCAACCCCCAACATCCACTGCTATTGCCACCGCCCCCGGCAACATGGCTCTTTGCTGGACGATTGAAATTGAAGCGCTTACAGCCGGAGGCCAGACCTCATGCCAGCTGTCGGCACGGAAGAAACTGACTTGAAAGGCATCAACTCCCTCCAGGACAACCCTTTCAATCGCAGCAGTATCCTGAACCCGGTCAAGTACCGGCCAGTGATAGCGGATTAAATTATTTTCCCGGATACCATAGGCGACTCTCTGCAGATTACTCCGTGCACTGCCGGTTGGATTTCGCCAGCCGTTGCGGGTGAATTCCAGAACCGGCTCAACCGAGTCGCCGCGTAAAAGCATGGCGGGCTGAAACTCTCCCAATTCATCACGGATCGAACGAGATACCGCCTGTTCAACATCCCTTTCCATAATACTGAAAGCTCGCTGCAATTGGGCGAGTCGCGCTGATTCACCGGCGACCGCCACCCTGGTATCAATAATTGAATTGAGCCCACCGTAGGCAATCGTCGCAAGCACAGCAAAAACAGCAAATGCAACCAGGAGCTCAAGAAGTGTAAAACCCTTGTTATCCATAACTCAACTTTCTGACTTGCTTTATCATATTATAATTACAAGACAATCCAATTTTTTCAGTCAGAATTCAGGAGTCAGCATTCAGAAAAAATGAAAAAAAATCAGTTATTCTGACTCCTGAATTCTGGCTCCTGGCTTCTACAAGAAATAAATAAATAAATGACAACACCCTCTTAAAACCACAGAAATTCAGTAACATATAATAACTCGGAACGTTGAGCAATAATCATGTACTTGGCCGTCCGATAAAAAGGTTTAACACGGCCAGGGGCGATTTCAGCGCCTCAGGCCGGCCTACGACTATGGCCGCCCGGCGCATATCAGGGTCAGGGGTCTCGACCACGGTTACCTGCCACTGCCAGCTATTATCGGCAAAATTCACTTCTCCAGCGGTTACTCCGGGGGCAATCCAGCTTTTTGCCAGACGCAGATCAGCTGCCTTATTCATTGCAACCCAGTGGGCAAGGGTTCTGTCCCTGAGATACGCTGCGTTGGTAACCGAAGTGCCGCTGCTTTTTAGCGCCGCCGCCATGATGATACTGAGAATTGCCAGTGCAACCAGTATTTCCAGCAGGGTAAAGGCCTTATCTGATCGGCTGATTTCTCGCATTAGCCTGAATATTTCACGAGTTGAGATCGCTGAAGATCCGCGAAAAAGACCTTTTCACTATAATAGTTTATGTGGAAAGATCGATGACAAAGGAGATTCAGCGATATCGGCTCGCCCTTGAGGTGAATAATTTCGATTAAATAACCTCTATCCTGTCCTGCACAATTTGTTTTTTCAAACATTAAACCATTCCAACACATGTCATGAAATATTCAGGCTGTCGCCTCACCGCACAAGTTGGTTCAAATCGAGAATCGGCAATAAAATGGCCAGGACAATACCCAGAACGATCAAGCCCATCACCAGAATCAAAACCGGTTCAAAAATACCCATTGCCGCGGCAATCAGGGTCTCAATTTCCCGTTCCTGGGCATGGGCCGCACGCTCAAGCATTTCTTCAAGATTGGCGCTGGCCTCGCCGCTGGCAATCAGATGAATGGTTATGGGCGGGAAATAGCCGCTTTTAGCCAATGTGCGATGCAGACTCTCGCCTTCCCGCACCCGGCCTGCGGCCTCTTCAACTGCCCGCCGCATCGGGAGGTTGCCGATCACCTGCGCCGACAATCGCATGCCTTCAAGCACTGAAACTCCGCTTGCGGTAAGAATACTGAATGACCGCGCAAAACGGGCGGCGTTGAGTATCTTGACAAATCTTGAAACCATGGGGGTTGCCAACTGCAGGCGGTGGAACCTGAAAAGCACTTTCTCATTGCGCAACAGTATCTTGATTCCCACCGCGGCGACAATAAATAAGACCAGACATAACAGTCCGTAACTTTTAACAAAACCACTTGTGGCGATCAACCAGCGGGTCAAAACGGGCAATTCCTGACCGACATTTTCAAAAACCGAAACAACCTGCGGCACCACATAGGCAAGGAGAGCGCTCACCACCAGGACAGCAACCACGGTCAAAAAAGCCGGATACAACAGGGCAAGCATGGTTTTCTGCCTGATCTGCTGCCTGAATTCGGTATAGTCGGCAAGCCTTTCAAAAACAACGTCCAGATGCCCGGCCTGCTCGCCTGCCTCAACTGTGGCGCAATACAATGCCGGAAAAATCGAAGGAAAATCCGCAAATGCCCGCGCAAGAGTATACCCTTCAAGAATCTTTGAGCGTACAGCGGCAATCACACTTTTAATCCGCGCCTTGTCAGTCTGATCGACCACAGCTCGCAAGGCCTCTTCCAAAACGGTTCCTGAGCGGACAAGGGTTGCAAGCTGCCTGGTGACGAGAGCAAGGTCTGTAGGGCTGATACTTCTGCCGCGCATGATACTCTTTGATTGTCGGGTTTCGCCTCCAGAGACCCCTTCAACGCTTACCGGCGACAATCCTTTATCCCGCAACAACTGCCTTACCTGACGGGCGGTATCGCCCTCAAGCACCCCTTTTTTCAGGCGTCCGGAAGTATCAAGCGCTGAATACTCAAAAGCCCCCATGATTCACCACTCCGGCAATGCCGGAATTAAAAATTGACAGTTGATAATTGTAAATTACCGCAGTTGAGGTCTTAGCCGTTGCGCTATTCTTCACGAAAATCCTCACGAGTTACCCTGACTACTTCCTCAATGCTCGTATCACCATCAAGTATCCGGCGCAGGCCGTCCCCCCGAATACTCCCCGTCTTGGTTCGTGCATAAGCCTCCATTTCATGCTCCCCTGCCCCGGCATGAATCATCTGCCGGAGGGTGTCATCCACTTGAACCAGTTCATAGATTCCCGTACGCCCGCTGTATCCCTGATTATTGCAGTGATCACAACCAGCCGTCTTAAAAATTTCCGGCGGCGCTTCCTTTGCAAAACCCAGGGCCATACATTCACTGGCCGTCGGTTGATAGGGCACCCGGCAATCCCGGCAGAGAAGCCGCACAAGTCTCTGAGCAAGAATACCCACCAGGGTGGATGAAAGAAGGAAGGGCTCAACCCCCATATCTCTGAGACGGGTCACCGCCCCCACCGCTGTATTGGTATGAAGTGTGGAAAAAACAAGATGCCCGGTCAAGCTTGCCTGCACGGCGATCTCCGCAGTTTCAAGATCGCGGATCTCGCCGATCATCACCACATCCGGATCCTGACGAAGAATGGCCCGCAAGCCACGGGCAAAGGTCATATTAACTTTGGTGCTCACCTGAGTCTGACCGATGCCGTCAAGATAATATTCGATGGGATCCTCAACGGTCATGATATTGCGGCTTTTGTCATTCAACCGGGTCACAGCCGCATACAATGTCGTTGTTTTTCCGGAGCCGGTTGGCCCGGTTACCAGAATAATTCCGTTAGGCCTGTGGATAATCACATCCATGCGCGACATGGTTTCCGCCGCCATGCCAAGCTGACCCAGATCCAGGCGTCCGGCCTGTTTATCCAGAAGCCGCAACACGACCCGCTCCCCATGGCCGCCGGGAATTGTCGACACCCGCACATCAACCGGTCGGCCGGCAATCCGCAAAGAGATCCGTCCATCCTGGGGAAGACGCTTCTCAGCAATATCCAACCGCGCCATAACCTTGATCCGCGAAACAATCAAAGGCGCCAATACCTTTGAAGGTTGGAGAATTTCGCGTAAAACCCCATCAACCCGAAACCTGATTCTCAGACGATTTTCAAAGGGTTCAACGTGAATATCCGAGGCGTTTTCTTTCACCGCTTCGGTAAGCAGACCATTAATAAGTCGGATTATCGGCGCATCGTCTTCGCTTTCAAGGAGGTCTTCGGGTTCGGACAACTGCTGGGCAATGCTGTGCAGATCAATATCTTCGCCAAGATCATCGGCGATCTGCATGGTATCGCTGGAACCGCTCTCATACACCCGCTGCAGGAGTGCCTCAAAGGCGTCGACGCTCACCACCTGAAGATCAAGAGGCCGGTTCAATCGCCGCCTGATTTCAATCACCGGCAAGGAATTTATTTTTTCCCGACAAACCACGGTTACCCTTCCGTCTTTTTCCCCGGACACAACCACTCCATTGCGCCTGGCAAAAGAAAAAGGCAATTGTGCGGCAAAATGAACATTTTCACTGGGCATCGACATTCTGTCCTGATTCCTCAAGCAACTGATCATCGGTATGATGTGCTGATCCTTCAAGCTCAGGAAGCACCGGCACAACCTCCCCGGGCATTAAGTTGACACCGTCTTCCTGGAACTCCTGCTGGCGGCGTCTCATATAATCGTATCTGTCAAAGGTGATTCGACTGCTGGTTTCCTCATCCTTCAAGATCACCGGCCGCAAAAAAACCATGAGATTCTTTTTTTCATGCTTTGAATAGGAATAGCGGAACAGGGCGCCGATAAACGGGATATCTCCCAGCAATGGCACCTTGACAACATTTTCCTGAACATCATCACTGATCAGGCCCCCCAATACCAGAATCTTACCGTCTTCTACAATCACCGTTGTTTTGATCGAGCGGGTATCAGTGCTCTGCAGGCCGGTGGATGCGGCGCTCTGAATAACCTTTGAAACTTCCTGCTCAAGCTCAAGGCGGACGGTATTCCCCTCGTTGATCTGCGGTTTGATTTTGAGTTTCACCCCGACATCCTTGCGCTCATAGGTGGTAAAAGGATTCTGGGGATTATTGTTGCCGGTGGAGGTATAACTCCCGGTGGCAAAAGGAACGTTCTCGCCGACAATAATCTCCGCTTCCTGATTATCAAGGGTCACCAGGGTCGGCGTCGAAAGGATATTCGTATCGCCGTCGGAAGACAAGGCGCTGATCAATCCCCCGAGATTAAGGATCTCAGTGCCGAAAATAGTGGTGGTGCCATTAAAAAATCCCAGGTTGAAGCCCCCTGAAAGCCCAAGGGGGTTGACGGCAAGGGAATTAATTCCGGAACCGGGGTTATTGGGATTTGGGTTTGTAAAATCAGTGCCGCCGATAAACCCTGAGCCATCCGTACCTGCTGTGGAACGCCATTGAACGCCAAGATCAGCGGTTTTGCCCGTGGTGACTTCCGCCACCACCGCCTCGATTAACACCTGCGGTCTGCGGATATCAAGTTTGTGGACAATAGACAGAAGGGTTTTCATCGCGGTTTGCTGGGCGGTTATTATCAAGGAATTTGTCGCTTCATCAGCCTGAATGATAACATCAGCCCTTCCTCCCCTTGCCGCGCCTTTGACATTGGGCTGCCCCCCCTGCTGCTCGGTTTTCATACCGCTCAAGATCGGCATCAGGTCTTTTGCCTGGGCATAACGCAGAAATACCACCTGGGTATCTCCCTCGGTTGCAACCGGCGTATCCAGATGGGCAATCAACACCTTGGCCCGCAGAATAAGCCTTTCCGCACCGCTCAACAGAATGCTGTTGGTCCGCTCATCAGCTATGAGGCGAATCTGTTGCGCCTCTGCATTTCCTTTCTGGGCCTTGACGTCAAGCCCTTCAACAACCGATACAACATCACGGGCATCGGCATGCTGCAACTTGACGACCTCGAGCTCCGCTGTCTTGCCCTGGTCGATTTTTGTTATAATTTCAACAAGTCGTTTAACATTCGCCGCATTATCAGAAATGATGATGGTATTGCTATCCTGGTGGGCGGCAAGATAACTCTTGGGATTCATCAATGGACGGAGGATGGGCACTAACTTGTCGGACTCAACAAATTCAAGCCGATGCAAAAAGGTGATGAATTTATCACTTTCAAGAGTTTCGCCCTCGTTGATGATTGGCGAATTATCCTGCTTTGCCTGGTCGTGGGGGATTATCTTGACAATCTGACCGGCCTCGATGGCTGAAAAATTATGGACCTGAAGAATGGAAAGAAATACACCGTACACTTCATCAGCCGACATCGCCTGAGAGGACACAATGGTCACCTTACCCTTGACCCCCGGGTCAAGGATGAAATTCTTTCCGGTGATCTTTGCAACGCTTTTGATTATCGTTCGGATATCCACGTCATGAAAATTAAAGATCATTTCTTCATCAGCCGCAGGTTCAGCAGCATGAACGCCGCCGGGAGACAAAAAAACCACCAATAGCATCGTCACCAATAAAAATTTCATCCGTTCCATAAAAAGACTCATTAAATTTTGTCGGTCTCGTAAAAAGCCACGAGACGGACGTTATGGGGGGTATAACTTATTGAAATCACTATCCCGTAACTTGTCGCTTTCGACTTTTTACGGCGCCATTAAATTTTGGTTAATTGCATCTGAATGCGTGTTGAAAATAATCAAACACTTTTATACGTAATTATTCTATTCGTTAAGGCTGTAGACTGAAGGACGATAGTTTTTTCAATAATATGAAATAAGTCGTTTAAAATTTCCCTCTATCACCCCTATTTCATATCCTTGTAGACTAAACGCATACAGTCTAAAAACAATTACCGAACGCTCACGAACATAACGCTTCAGTCAAATCGGTTAAAAGATGGCTAATTAACGGAGTATACCAGATCCTTTTTCTCACCATTTCTTTCAATTACCAGCCTGATTTCTGATGCGTCACGTATCTTCTGGTAAGCGGTAAGCCCTCGATGGGCATCAATCAGACTGATACCGTTCACCTCAATGAGCGCGTCTCCCGGCTTAAGCCCCATGCTTGTCAATAAGCTGCTGCCTTTTGCCGAAACAAGCTTATAGCCTTTCTGTCTGCCCCCTTCTTTATAGACATCCAGGCCCACTTCCTTGGCCAGGGAAGGAATATCGGCAAGACGTCCCTTGAAATATTGCTCGTCGATGTCCCAGTGCATGCCGTCACCCCGGTTTCGCACCCCGGCACCGGCTGAAGCAACGCTTGCGGTCTTCACGGACGGCGAGCCCTGGTCATCCTCTTCTTCAAGAAGCAGTGTCTCAAGTTTTCCGGAACGCAGAAGAATTACCCTGTCGAAGTAAATTTCCTTAACTTCGGCGTTTCCCGGAACATTGTCGCCCAACGCATAGATGCCATCTTCATCCTTGCCGCTCTTGCTATTGATGAATGCCAGAGCCATCTTCATGTCCGAGGCGCCGATCACTCCCTTGAGAACAAGACTGAGCGTTGTCTTGGGGATATCTTCCTGGGCTTTTTCCTGAGGGGCAGAAGATACTCGCTGCGCCTGCCCGAAAAGAGGCAACACGGCTTTCCTGATTTGCGAAGATACTGTTTTCTCGGAATCTTTCATGCCGAAATCCGTTGGCAAAGTTTGGGGGATAAAACGAGATTTGCCGGTGGAACTAACAATTTTCCAGGTGAGCTCAGCGGCTGGTTTGGCGGCAGCGGCAAGCAGAACAATCACCAGAGAGGCGCGGACAATGACCATTGCCCTCCCCTCGGTGGAGAAAAATTTGGTTATCCTGCTGAAAGTGTTTGCCGTATCCAAGTTTATTCTCCAAAATTGACTCTCTAATACTACAAGAGCCACTGTTCAATAAATCGCCCCCAGCTCTGTCGACTACAGGATAACCGTTTTTCGTATGTAGTTGACAATTTCATCCGGATCATCCATGAGAGAAAATATCAACAGATCCTCCTGGTCGATACTTCCCGCGCTGAGCATCTTTTCCTTGATCCATTCGATCAGACCCGACCAGAATTCGGTACCCACCAGAATTATCGGAAACCCCTTGATCCGCTTGGTCTGCATAAGGGTGATCGCCTCAAAAAGTTCATCCAGGGTGCCGAATCCGCCGGGCATGCAGATAAAAGCCATGGCATATTTGATGAACATTACCTTCCGAACAAAAAAGTATTTGAAATCAAGGGGGAGATTGGCATAAGGATTCGGCTCCTGCTCAAAGGGCAGATTTATATTGAGGCCGATGGAGATGCCGTTTTTGGCGGCGGCTCCTTTGTTGGCGGCCTGCATTATCCCGGGCCCCCCCCCGGTTATTACCGCATACCCCGCCTCGGCCAAGCCTTCGGCAACCGTTGTTGCAAGCTTATAATACGGATTATCCGCAGAAGTCCGAGCCGAGCCGAATATGGATACTGCCGGTCGGTTAATACTCGACAACGCATCAAAACCGTCAACAAACTCGGACAGAATCCGGAAAAGTCGCCAGGAATCCCCGACAGAGAAGCTATCCAGCCGGTATTGTTGCCTTTCATCAATAGAGCCGTTTCCAGGCCATGTTTTCTTCATTATCTATAACTCCTTTTCCTGCCCATCGGTTATTTAATTTAAATCCCAACCATTATTTTGAAATCTCAACGGCTTGCTGCAGGTCGTCTCAATCGTCGTGCCCTTGTGTTGCTCGAACATATCGAACCAGGTATTACCTGTTCCAAATCCATTAAGGGCTGATACAATCATACCCCATTCTGCATTCAAATTCCCGCATCAGGCCTTGGCCAACTTCTTTAAAGATTGTTTCGCCTGTTTATGCGCAGGATCAAGCCTCAGGACTTTCATAAACATTTTTTGTGCTTTACTGTGCTGCCCGGATTTTCGATACACTTCACCAAGCACGACAGATGCTTCAATGTTTTTTCGATGCAGCCTGAGACTTTCCTTGAGAGACTCTTTGGCATCTATTGTATTTCCCTGGTGGAACTGAATTTTGCCGAGACGATACCAGTATTCCCAACGACTGCTGTCAAGCTCAACCGCCTGCCTAGAGAGTGCCGTGGCGATTTCAGCGCCTTGTTTTTCCAGATCGTATAGTTCACCGAGCAGACTCAATGCAGATGCGTCCCTTGGATTATGATTGCAAGCCCTCTGGAGGCTTGCCATGGCTTTTTTATTCTTGCCTGAAGCCATATAAGCCTCGCCGAGATAACGATGCAGCGCGCCGCGACCGACATCCCGTCCGCTTCCGGTATTGCCCTTGCCTTCCCCCTGCTTGAGCACCATGACCGCTTCATCATACCTTTTGCTCTGACAATACAGCCTGCCAAGCTGCAGGATTAAATCAAAGTTATGAGGATCAACCTTGTAGGCTCTTTCAAAATAGGGAATTACCGCATCATTCCGGTTCAATGCCAGCAGAGCCAGCCCCATGTTAAAAAGGGCCATGAAATCATCATTATCTTTTCCAAGGGCTTTTTCAAAATAAGGAATCGCATCTCGATAACGATTCATCTGCGCCCAGGTAACCCCCATGCTGTTCAAAAGATTGACATTGTCCGGGTCAACTTCAAGACCTTTCTTATACTCTTTGGCAGCTGCGGCAAGGTCCCCTTCATTATAGTAAATATCGCCGCTGATATTCAGACTTATGCCATCAAAAACCGTCACTGTGTCGGGCCCGAAAAAATTGGTGTGGAGCAATGCCTTTCTGGCATTAAGCAGCATCTCCGACTTTCTGAAATCATGGTCCGGGAAAAGCGCCACGCCCATGGAAAAGCTGCCCATGTCTTTTCCAAGTTTTTTCTTGAATGATTGTATCCAGTCAAGGGCTCGTTGCTGGTCGGCACCGGCAATAAAAACAAATGCTTCGCGGGGGTTGACCGGCACCAGGGGAGTATCAATGAGCAAGGAACGAACCCGGCCGGAAAATTGTGCGCCTTCAGCATCCTGATCCTGCTGGAGTAAAATGACCGCAAACGCATCAACCCCCGGCAATAGCTTCCGGAAATATGCCGTAACCCTGGCCGGCAAAGGCTTTAAAGGATGCTGTTCAGCATTGATAAGCGCCGAAGAGCTGCAAAGCCCATAAGGACCCCGCTTTCTCGCGGTTTCAAGGGCATGCCAGGCCTGTTCGACAACTCCGGCGGCATCTTTTCCCTCATGCATGGTTTGATCATTGACCGGTGCAAGGCCTATTCGGATCCGGGGAAAGTTCTCCCTTTTCAACCAGTTGAGCACTGCATTTCCTACCTTGATAGCCCCTTCGGAATCAAGCTCTTCCCATATGAGGCCGAACACCCCAGACCCCAGGTGGTGGAGTGCCACCCTGTCCTCAAGAGAACCAAGGCACGATGCCGCTCTTGCAATATATTGCCTGGCCTGATCGGCATCCTTTATGGCTGGACAGATTTCGATCAAGGCCAGCACAAATCCATGCATCCCAGCATTGGTCGGGCCGGAACCTTCCACCATCCGGCAGGTCAATTCCTCCAGGAGATGGCGTTTATTCAGCAACCCGGTAAGAGGATCAAGGGAAAGCTGTTTCCCGAACTCAAATTCCCGGGAGATAAAACGGCTCCTTTCAAGAAGCCACGGACCGTCTGCCTCCAGCACCTTACTGCTGCAATCACCCAGAACTGCCGTGGCAATAAGCTCGTCAACGCGCCATATGGGAAGATACAGCACGCCATTCTCGCCAATACAGGGAATCCGTCTTTTCTGAACCGACTTGACTCCCGGGGGAAGGGGCGCTGATTCATCAACATTTACCGGAATGAAATCCACCCGGCTGCAGGACAGAAAATACTTGATGGTTTCAGAAAATACTCTTTTGAACCGGTTCAGATCTTCAATGGATATCCGGCCGTTTTGAGCAAACAAAGGGGATGTCATTATTTCGCAACTCCGAACACTTCGCAGATAGCCGTGCCGAGATCGGCAACTTCTTTATCAGCCACAGTCCGCATATCCAGCAGGTAACGGTCTTCTTCCACCCGCCCGATAACCGGTATTTCACGCTTCCGGAACAGCTTCTCAAGAGAATTTATGGTAATCTTCAGTGGATTCAATGAAACAGCACAACTTGCCAATGGCTGCTCCGGCAATGCACCGCCGCCAACCCTTGATTCGGTTTCAACAATTTCCACATCACATTTTGATTTAACTGACTTCTTGATTTTTTCCACAAGCTTACGGGCCCGGGCCTGAATCTTTTCAAGGGGCATGGATAGCATTGCCAGGGTGGGGATGGTTTCCAGGGCTTTCTGTTCATCAAGATACAATCGCAGAATGGCTTCAAGGGCCGCCAGTGTAAACTTGTCAATGCGCAGCGCCCGATTCATGGGATTTTTCTTCACCCGCTCAATCACCTGTTTTTTGCCGAGAATAATTCCTGCCTGGGGTCCGCCCAGAAGCTTATCTCCACTGAAAGTAACAACATCAACCCCGGCTTTCACGGTTTCCTGCACCGTGGGCTCTTTATCGAGCCCGAAACGCGACAGATCAACAAAACAGCCGCTGCCCAGATCCTCCATGACCGGAATCCCATGTTGTCCTCCAAGCCCGACAAGCTCTGCAAGATCCACTTCCCTGGTAAAGCCGATAATTTTAAAATTGCTGGTATGGACTTTGAGAAGCAGCGCGGTTTCTCCAGTAATTGCCGTTTCGTAATCCTTGAGATGCGTGCGGTTGGTGGCCCCCACCTCAACGAGTCTCGCACCGCTCTTCGCCATCACGTCCGGAATCCTGAAAGAACCACCGATTTCAACAAGCTGACCGCGGGAGACGATCACCTCACGGCCCGCGGCCATGGTCTCAAGCACCAACAGGACTGCAGCGGCATTGTTATTGACCACCAGGGCCGCCTCGGCACCGGTGAGCTCGCAGAGCAATTCCTCAACCAGGCTGTACCGGCTGCCACGCTTACCGGTTTTCAGATCATACTCCAGATTAGAATACCCGGCACCGACCCTGAGAATGCTTTCCATGGCTATATCAGGAAGCACGGATCGGCCCAGGTTGGTATGTACCACGACTCCGGTGGCATTGATGACTTTTACAAAATTCGGCGCAAGTTTCTGTTTGAGTAATTTGTTAAACAGGGGAACCAGGGCTTTCCGGGAAAGATCGATCTTTTTTACAGGTTTTCCGGCCAGAATGGCCCGGCGTTTTTCATCAAGAACTTCACGTACAGCTTTCTTGATCAATAATAATGGCGTCTCGGGGGGATTTCCCACCCATTGCAGAAATTCATCAACCTTAGGAATTGAACGCAGTAATTCTTTGTTTTTATTATCTTTTCCCAAAACAGACTTCACCTTGCCAGCCATTCTCGCCTCATCGTCTATGGTAAATGTCGCAGCATTTTAACGGAAAACAACAGAAAAGACCATAACCTACTGAAAAGACTTACCGTTTTTCACGGAAAGTGTCAAGGAAGGGGATGAAAATAGGCTGATGAAATCAGACAGCCAGGCGGAGGATCTCGGCAATTACTCCGGGTGTATAGACATCATCAATTCCCCAACGTCTTGCAAGAGTGTTGGCGTTTTCAGCAATGCTGTCAATATCGCTGGCCGGGATACCTGCATCATCAAGACGTATGGGAGCGCCGATCTTCTCAAACCAGTCCTCAAGGGCATCAATGCCTTGTTCCCCGGTTTCAAGGCCGAATATTTCCTGTGCAAAACGACGGAATTTATCGCGTTTCAGCGGCTGGTACCATCGCATCCAGGCCGGAATAACGATTGCCAGCCCCGCACCGTGGGCAATATTAAACATGGCACTCAAGGCATGTTCGATCATATGATTCGGAAAACTGTACGCACCGATGCCTGCCGGCGGCAAACCGTTCAAAGCAAGGGTCGCGGCCCACATGAACTCTGCGCGGGCATTATAGTTATCAGGTTCCCTGGCAATAACATTCTGAGTGTCGATCACCGTCCTGATAATGTTTTCCACCAATCTGTCCTGAATGGCCGGCCCGCCGAGTCTGGAGGTGAAATATCCCTCTATCACATGGGCGATGGCATCAACCGCGCCGTAAGCAGAATACTCAGGTGAGACGGAAAAGGTCAGTTCCGGGTTGAGAATAGAAACTTTTGGGTAAACATGGGCAGAGCCGATATTATACTTTTGTTGTGTCTCTTCACGGGTGATCACGGCATTACCATTCATTTCACTGCCGGTGGCCGCCAGAGTAAGGATTGTGAAAACCGGCAAGGCCCTGGTGACTTGCTCACCGATAAAATACTCCCATACGTCCTTATCCGAAACCGCGCCCACGGCGATCGCCTTGCTTTCATCGATCACCGAGCCGCCACCCACAGCAAGCACCGCCTGGACCTTCGCTTGCATGGCAAGCCTTACTCCCCGGTGCGTATGTGAAAGAATCGGGTTTGATGAGACCCCGGAAAATTCCGTAAAATGTATACCGCTCTGATTAAGGCTTTCAACAACCCGGTCATACAGCCCGGATGCCTTTATCGAAGATTTACCGAAAACAAAAAGAACCTTGCTGATGCCAGCGTTTTTCAGCTCACTGCCGATCTGTACTTCAGTGTTACGTCCGAAAATTATTTTTGTGGGATTATGGAAGGTAAAATCATACATTTTTCGCCTCCTTAAATTAACTTTGAACTCTAAACAAAAGGGACAACTATTCACAAGCGCAGGGGAAATGCCGACACTGACCATGAGCAAGATCATCTCCCGGGGAAACACCAAGTGTAACAATCAATAAGGAACCATGTCCTTCTTAATTTACACAACGCCAAAGCAAATAATACAAGGAGAAATTTCAGATACAACACATTTCAGTCGCTGATCCCGATGAGCTTTAATAGCCTCTTTCACAAATAAAGCTTAAACAAATCGCCTTTTACCGCTAACAATCCAGAGGGTCGATTCACGCTTTTATTTGATTTTTCAAATTGATGAGGAGGATCATCCCAAAATCATGGCACTGACCTGTACTTTTGGTTTTCAGAATCAATGAATGCTTGCGTGGAATAAATTAGATTGATAGGTGGCATAAGTTGAAAGCTTCCAATCCCCTTTCAGAACCCCTCATATCGCAAATCAAAATATTATCGTTTTTCGCATTTCCTGACAAATTAGTTCGTGTTTCCGGAATTGTATTCCAGGCGCACTAGTTCATCATGAAATACTAATACTCCTAACCACTTAATTTTGTTTAAATAAAAATTTATTGCCCCTGGAAGCTGCAATTGGCACATAATTTGCTAACACTTTATATGCTTTGAAATATTTTAGTTAATTCTGTAATTGCTAAATAATCACATCAAGAAAGGAGGAAAAGTGAAAAAGAAACTTTTAGCAGGATTGGTAACAGGGCTGTTCTTATCGGTTGCAGGTGTTGCAAGTGCTGTACCCCTGGCAGTAAATGCCTACACACCCTTGTCTGGCACAACGGTAGGGGTTAATCCAAACTTAGCAGGAACTATTATTGTTGATGATTTGGTCGAATTTTCCTTTTCTGGTTATGGCGGTACTGTTTCAGGTGATGTCCAGTTCCGAGTTGTTCGAGCTATCGACAATACGTATGATTTTTATTGGCGTGTCTTTAATGATAGTGACTCCGCTGGTGCAATTGGTGATTTTCGTATTGGTAATTTTATTACATCTATTTATGACGCAGATTTTCGAATTGATGGCCTTGGTGATATTGGCCCGAATTACGCATATCTTTTTGGTGACCCATTTCCTGGGTATGTGAACTTTAGTTTTAGTGCAGGATTGCAGGCAGGTATGAATTCTAAGTTTTTCTTTTTAGATACTGACGCAACTTCTTTTGATCGAACTTTAATATATGATCTTACAACCGTGGGGCAAAGCGAGCATTCAGATAGATACTCCTTAGGTTATGCACCCTCGGCCTCAGTCCCAGAACCAGCTACTATGCTTCTCTTCAGCACTGGGTTAGTCGGCCTTGCTGGCTTAAGAAGAAAGAAAAAGTAACTCCCTCTCCATCTGCAGATTTTAGGAAGGCAGGGCCAGCAACGGCGCTGCCTTTTTTGCGTTCCAATAACTGCTATCATCCTAAAAAAGCCCTGGCAACCACCGGGGCTTTCATTTTCAATATAAATGTGCATATCCGAGGTGTCAGAATTTATCCAAGCCTTCTATTATTAGTGTCAGATTGATTTTGCATTTTCATACTTAATGCACTCCCCTAACCTTATTTACCGCCAATTGTCTTGAAAGATACGAGCCCGTCAGTGCATCGATATTCGCAGTGAGCTCCTCAAGCCGCAATTCTTTTTCGATCCGGTCGTTGATATCCATATTTTCGTCTATCATAATCTGCACCTGCAACCGCCTTCTTTCAAAATATATCCGGGTTACTTCATTGAGCACATCGTCCCGCAGTTGGACCATCAGCCGCGACCTCGTATCAATGGAAGTCTGATCGCTGCTCCAGATAATATCGCCAAGATCCCATGAAAGCGAAACCGACCAGCCACTGTCAGTGCCTTCGGTAGTATCGTCGTCTGTATATTTCTCGGATGAAGTGCTGTAAAAATAAGTGCTGGTTTGAAAATCTTCATTTTCATCATATGCCACCCGCAATTCCGGCAGCCATGCCTTGCGGGCCGCGGCTTTTCTCCAGTGGTTGATTTTATCCGGACTCACCTCCGCATATTGAATCGCCGCATCCCTGATTTCCTCAATAGAAGGTTCCTGCGCAAATCTGTTCAAGATCTCTCTGGTGGTCAACTGTCGTTTCTTACTTTCAGCATAATCAACTTTGGGGACTGCTTTAAAGACCCCTTTTCCAGTGGCCGCCCAAAGGATTTGATTGGTATTCCAGTTACCCGATAAAGTGGCCAGAAAATTAATATCCCTGGCAATCATGCCTTCATAAAGCTCATCCCATTTATCTTTCTTTCTGGAGTAAATAAAAACACCCTTGTCGGTTGCGGCATACAAATTACTTCCATCAGGACTTAATACGATATGACGGATATCAGGGCTTGTCAGGCCTATACCGCTCATCATTTTCCACTCAAAGCCGCCATTATCACTCTTTAAAAGCCCATTGGCGGTACCCACATAAACAGCTCGTTCTTTTGAATTATCAACCACCACCCCACGAAAAAATGATTTTTCTGCGTCTTGCCCTGTATATGCCGAACCATTTTCATCAAAAACCATTTCATCCAGATCATAACCTTCCTGGTCAAGGAGATTCGATACAGTCGTTTCTTCCTTTGAGGAATACATTCCATAGGTTCGGACCCATGAAACTCCGCTATCCACACTTTTATAAATTCCTTTGTCGGTAGCGCCAAACAGATTGTTTGCCTCCACAGGGTCAAAGACAATTGAAAACACACATATATCATGGGGCAGATTCCGGCTTCTCTGCCAATTTTCACCGCGATTACTTGAAAAATATACACCTGATCTTGTGCCGATCAGCAATTCATCTTCATCCTGAGCATTTATAGCTATGGACAGAACAGACTTCTGCTGCTCAGCCAATCCATCATAAATTTTTTCCCACCCGGCTCCGGCATCTCTGCTTGCATATAACCCTTGGTCCGCGCCCACATAAATATGGTTTGCATTGCCCGGCGCAAGTGAGACAGCATGTATACTATTTTCGGTCCCTCTGAATGACAGGATCTCAACCCAATCCTCTCCAGCGTTTATAGTTTTATAAATTGCCTTTGCAGAGCCTACATATACCTGGTCAGGATTCTTCGGGTTTATGGCAACCGTGCTTACCTCAAGCTCCCTGATGCCGTTGTTAACCGGTTGCCAACGGGTATCGCCAATATCCTCCATTGCAAATGCCGGATCATTCACACATGTAAATACACATACCCAAAAAGCAGTAATAATCGCCAACCTGCCCATAATTCGCTCCTGTATTGGTTAGAGTTTTATACTCTGCGTCGTCGGCCTTTTTTCATGGATTTGGAGGCACGATCCTTTCGCAGAACCGCAAAAAATCCTGCTTGCCCCATAAAAAAGGCGCAGTAATCCGCCGCAAGAAAATTGCAATACTATTCTTTAACGTCTAAGGGGGTGATTCATGAATGCGTTAGAGTCGCAGAAAACCTAACAACTATTTTGGGAGATGTAAACAGCTTTTTTTTGATAGATAAAAAATTATTCTATCTCAATTTCTGAATAAAAAAAACGGGGTCACCATTCCGGACTTGGTTTTCAACTCCTGCCAGAAAGAATGGATGTCCCCGTTTTGCATGCCCTCGGCAATAAACGCTCTATTTCCTCACTACATATGCAGCAATTTTGTCTGCGGCATTTCTGTTCAGCGCCTGGGCGCAATAGGTGCCGCCCTTGGTGGAACCCTGGGAATCATCCCATGCAAGAACGATTTTACCATTTGAGTCGACCAGATCATAATGGACGCTTAAAATATCAGCACCTGCCATCATGCCACCCAACATCCGGGCGCCCTTGGGGATCATCTTATGTTTGGTGATTGAAATTTTAAGGAGAAGACTGTTGCCGGCGCCGGTGAAAGCCTTTTCATCCTGGATCTGGGCCGAGTTAAAGCCTTTTTTATTAAGGGTCTGAACCAGATTTCTATCCATCCAGTCCAGATTCCGCTGCAAGAGGTCAACCTGATCGTCACTGAGTCCGGTGGTGTCCGCTCCCAGGGAAAGCACGGCAATATCACTTGATGCGCCGGCAGGCAACGCTACTCTTTTTGTTCCTCCGCCGCACCCGGCCATAAAACCTATAAGTAATAGGGTCGACAGTATCAGTACAAAACGTTTCATTGCTTTCTCCTTGATGTGATTTTGATCCCCGTTATCGGAACAATTCCTTACTTATCCCCGTCCAAAAAACCTGAGTGGCAAAAACGGATTATCCTCCATAAGCCGGCTTCTATTAAACCCTTGAGCAGTAACTCTTTCAAGCAAAAATCTGTTTACTCAAAAATATCCTTAAGAAAATCCGTAAACCGTTTCCAGGATTTTTTATCGGCATCTTCACGATAGCCTATGGAGCCGAATACAGTAAAGGCGTGGGGCGCTCCGCCGTAAGTAATCATCTCGTACGGGACATATTTTGCCTCCATTTCCCTGGCAAGATCGGCAAACTGATCCATGGTGATATTTGTGTCAGCGCTGCCGTGCATGATCAGCAGCTTGCCCTTGGTTTTGGTGTAGTCCTGCCCTTCCGGAGTTTGCAAGCCGCCATGAAAGGTGACAAAGCCCTTGAGGTCTGCTCCTGACCTGGCAAGCTCAAGCACCGCAGCACCTCCAAAGCAGTATCCCATTGCCACGGCATTAAGCGAATCAGCTCCAAGGGATTGGGCCATTTTCAATGCCACCTGCATCAGAAAAAGCATTTTCTCCCGGTCTTTATAAAGCTCACCGGTGTGCTGGCGTTTATCTTCAATTGTGGTGGGGCGGACGCCGGCGCCGAACAGATCAGCGGCAAAAACCGCATACCCGAGACCCGCAAGCATCTCGGCCCGTTTCACTTCATATTCGGTGAGCCCGTCCCAGTCGTGGATAAGCAGCACCAACGGCGCTTTTGGAGACGGGCTGACAAAATATCCTTCATAGGGTTGCCCGTTAACCTCGTAGGAAACTGTCTTGCCAGCGGCCCATGCATTGGATGAAACAGCCAGTATCAATAAAAACGCCAATATATATTTCATATATCCTTCCTCCTTTTAATAATTCTCCGGCAAATCCGGTTAGACAATGAACAAATAATAGCTGTATTTTCCTGATATTGCTGGGGGAATGATTGTCATGTCAAGGATAATCATCTGAGACCTTCTTCTCTGCTGACTAGCCCTGATATTTCACGAGATGAGCTGGTTGAAGATTCGAGGTTCAATGGGAATTGCTATACTCATGCATGCAAGGCCCTTTGAACCGGAGGAGATTCAGCCTGATCGACTCGCCCACCGGGTGAGTATGCATAAAAGAAAAGTTTGATATCAATGGTCCAAAATGTACTTTCTGGAAAGGCAACGCATCACTCAATAAACCTTTTAAATTCAGAAAGTTATGCAATATATCCATCTCACTAATGAACTATTTGGGCTAGATTGTTCAACCATTATAACACCAGGACAGTTAACCAAATATTGAAAAAAAACAAGCTGGTTTTGTTTTGCGCAAATCAACTCGAGAGGATGATATCTGCAAGCACTGCAAGGGCGGAGAAAATGAAGATGAAGAGATAATTATAATTTTCCCGGGATTTACGGATGGAGGACAACAGATAGATGACAACGTCACGGTCCTGGTCATCCAGACAGGAGTTTTCCTGTAACTTCTCGATGAGCCCGAACTGCTCGATGGCCTTCTTTCTTTTTTCGGATATGACATACCGGTAGAAAAAAAAGAAAATATAGCCGATCACTCCCACATACCACAGGGGCCGGAAGAGCGCCGGATCAAAATGATTCACCACGATCAGCGCCCGGAAAGCAATTGCCGAGAGAACGCCGATGCAAAAAAACAGGTTGATGACCCATTTGGCCAAGGTATGCGGGGTATGTGAATTATTCACGATTATTTCCTAAATTGAGCGATTGTTGAGCTTGCTGAAGATGTGCGGAAGCCCCTGTTTCGCTAGACTATGGTATGCGAAACAGTTGCTGAAAGATAGCGCAGACTTCGAAGCAGATTCAGTAAAAGCAACTGTCGCATTGAAGTCAAAATTCTTCGATCCGCTGCCTGAACCATCGTATAAGATGATCTTTGATCTCATCCATCTTCAGATGATAAATACTTTCCGGAAACAACAGCTCGGCAACCCCGGAATCAAAAATCCGCCGCACCTCATATTCGTCATGGGAGACGTCCCGCTGGTACATATAATTGAGATACGACTCATGGGTATGAACAATGAACTCCACCCGCATGCCCCCCAACCGTGCAAAAAACTTGAACATCGGCGTGCTTGACGAACTGCCGATACTGGAACTGTTATACCGTGAGCCGGTGAGGGTATTTGACACCTCCTCAAGGGTCATCAGCGACCCTGCCCTGCTGGCGCTTCGGGTCAGATGTTTCTGGAAATTCTTCACGTCCATCACTGATTCCACCACGCCCATAAGCCCCAGTTCGTCGTCAACGGCGACGGCCGGATTTTCCTCACCCTTGCGCAGAAGTTTCAATACCTTGGCCTCCGGTGGTTTTTTTCTGATCGACACATAGATCGGCACTTCCAGGCCGTTCATCCGGAATCTCCGGCGCTTGATCATGGTGAGCTTCTGGCCGGATTTGAGTTTTATGTTCCGGCGATCTTCCTGGCCGATGACCTTCACGCTGGTACAGGAAAAATCATCCTTATCATGTTCACTCAGAAGAAAAGCAATTTCCAGCTGGCCGATAAGCAGATCCTTGCTCCAGACATGATCATTTAAGAATTCGAGAAACTGGGCGAATTTCTGCTCCACATCGGTTTCTCTTTCCCGCTGGTCAATGGAACCTGCAAGGGTAAGGAGGATGAGCTTGCGCTTGGCCTCAAACCGCGCCTTCTTGTGATACCGCCGGTCAAAGATGATCAACAGCAACTGCGCCGGGCTGTTGATCACATCTATTTCATTGGTCATCTCGATATAGGAGGAATAATTGGACAGCACCTTGCCCTTGAGATAACGGACCACCGCATCGGCAATCCGGGAATAGCTGTTCACCTTGGAAACAATTTCCCTTTCATTGCCTTCAAGACCGAACATATTGCCAAGCATCCGGTAGGCGCGGCTCTCAACTTCACGCCGTTTTTTTTGATCAGGGATCAGCTCCTTTATCTCCTGGAAGGAATGAACATCCAGAAGCTCATAGATTTGATTGCGGACGATACGGTACTTGGTGAGCATGTCGGCCGCCTGCAGTGTTCTGACCCAGGTTTTGGTTTCCCGGGAAAACGGCGCCGACAGCGGCGGCAGGAGGCCGGTTGCAAAGGGCCCACCCTGCTCAAGCATGGAAAATATATTGTCCTTATGGTTCTGTGGCATGGCAACCGCCTTTCTTGAAAATTTATGAAGCCAATGACTGGAATATATTAAACCACCCGCTATCAGAGAAGTCTGATAAAATTATTAAACAGGATATCAAAATCCTGCTCCATATTTTTTTCAAGTAATTTTGCCATGGACAGGATCATTGTCGGATTCACCTCTCTGTCCGGTGCCGAAAAAATCCACTGACGATCTTTTTCAAGCCATAACGCGATGTCTTTTCTGCTTGCCGAATGATTATCAAATTGAAGACCAATAATATGCGGCCGGCCGGGAACCGATATCGCTTCAACCTGGCACTCTTCGGAGGTAATGAGAATTGAAATGTTTTTACGCACCGGGGTTTTAACGGATTGACCGTGCCATTTGAATAATGGAAATTCCACCGGCAGATTCTGAAAAACCGGGTGCTCGCGACCGTCGTGGGTCAAATGCCCCTGGGTATAGCCGATGCTTGTGCAAAAATTAGGCCCAACTTCCGCCCCAAGCACATGGGCCAGCAGTTGATGCCCCAGACAGAATCCCAGATACGGCATATCCAGGTCAAGGGCCTTGCGAATAACTGTTTTTTCCTGAACCAGAAAGGGATACATCTCTTCCTGGTCAACATTCGGCCCGCCGCCGAGAACTATCAGCGCGCTATACTCTGAAAAATTATCAGGAACGGGCTGCTCCCATATTCTGACGATATCATGACTGATTCCGTGTTTGTCAAGACAACGCAGCAGGAACTTTCCAGGACCTTCCCATTCCATGTGTTGAAACATCAGAAATTTTTTCATTGTTCACTCCACTCTCAGATGGAATCTGCAAACAAAACCGGGGAGACCGGGATTGCCGGCCTCCCCGCTTCCAGGAAGAACGAAGGGGGGAGGTCTCCCTGGCCCGGACATTTCATGAGTAATTTCGATTTATTATTGCAACTTACTGACTTGTTGTTCTTTTTTATTACATAACCTTATGTTTCTGAAAGTACAATTTTGCCAATGGTGCCTTTCTCTTCTTATTTGTAATTACTCACCCGAAGGGCGAGCCGATATCGCTGAATCTCCTTTGTCATCAGCCTTTACACATAAACAATTATAGTGAAAAGGCTTCTTTCGCGGATATTCAGCGATCTCAACTCGTGAAAAATCCGAGCTAGAAGGCAAAGCTTGCGGAAATTCCGCCGTAGATGAAACTGTCGTCACCGTCGCTGTCCTGTAGAAGCGTCTCAGCCTCGCTGGAAAGCGCCATGGAGTAATATACCTGTGGCGTGACCGTCACATACTCGCCCAGAGGAATAGTCACTGAGGCTGAAATCAGCCCGTCCAGGAGATCGCTGTACTTGCCCCCGGTGCTGTCGGCATAATCGGCTTCATCATCGGAAAGCAGATACCCGGCATGTGCTCCGAGGTCCAGGGAGATATCCTTGGCAATTTCAAAGGAATGGGAAACCGCCAGCAGAATGTAATAACTCGGAAACGTATCAAAATCCTTATAAACGGTCAGCGCCGGGCTGAGTATTGTATCAATGCTCACTCCGGCGTACACTTCCTGAGTATCAGTGCCTTCGATGGCATAGTAAATATACCCCAATGAGTAACCGAGTTTTCCCGCTGATCCATCATAGGATATGGTCATATCGGTCTCATTGAATTCCTGGGAGTCGGCTGCCGTATTGTCCGTATCAAGATTTCCCCAGAGATTGAATGCAAATCCTTTATAACCGACAGTCATCGACGGCTGAATGACCATATTGTCGTCACTCAATGCAAATCCTCTCCAGACATATTTGCTGTAAATACCAACGGTAAGATCTGCTTCCGGTTTGTCTTCTGCCGCGGCTATTCCGTTTGAGAGAAGTAAAGCGGCAAGTCCAAGGCTTATTGTTCCTAAAGTTCTTTTCATCATTTTGTTCATGTCCTTTCTCCTAAAATTGTATTTTGTTTTGTATGTTTTTTATTAAAGGGAGGCAGCCGCAGCCGCCTCCCGACGATCACTCTTACATATTCTTGTGTACCTGGAAATCAGGGTATGCATCAGCACCATGTTCTGCCCGATCAACACCCATCATCTCTTCTTCTTCACTGATTCTGAGACCGATTGTCATATCGATCAATTTGAACAGAATGAATGCCGCGCCAAAGGACCAGACAAATGCCGCGCCTATTCCTATTGCCTGTACTCCGATGATTTTAGCGGTTGTACCGCCCATGTTAAAGAGTCCGGCAGCCAGGGTTCCCCAGGCACCGCATACTCCGTGTACCGATACTGCACCCACCGGATCATCCACATGAATCCGATCAAAGAAAACCACTGATAAGACAACTATCACCCCGGCGATGGCACCGATAGCCAGAGAACTCGTAGGGCTGACATTTGCGCATCCGGCAGTGATACCGACCAGACCGGCCAAGGCACCGTTCAAGCTCATACCGACATCAGGCTTCTTGAACATAATCCAGGAGGTTATCATCGCCAGCACTGCACCGGCCGCAGCAGCAAGGTTGGTATTTACAAATATCATGGCGATATCTTTAGTTGCAGCGGTGGTGGATCCGGGATTGAATCCGAACCAGCCAAACCAGAGGATAAAAACACCCAGGGCGGCCATGGGAATATTATGACCGGGGATAGCCTTGACCTTACCGTCTTTGCCGTATTTGCCCAGACGAGGTCCAAGAACGAGAGTCCCGGCAAGGGCTGCCCAGCCACCGATGGAATGCACCACCGTTGATCCGGCAAAGTCGATAAATCCTAGTCCTTCAAGCCAGCCGTTGCCGTTTAAAAGACTGCCCCATGCCCAACTGCCGAATACCGGGTAAATTAGAGCGCAAAGCACCGCACTGTATACAAGGTAGCCGACAAACTTGGTGCGCTCGGCAACCGCTCCGGAAACTATGGTCGCAGCTGTTGCAGCGAATACACATTGAAACATCCAGAAAGCAAGGACCCAGGGGTCACCGCCCGGCGTCCAGTCACTTAAGAAAAATCCCGTGGTGCCGAACCAGCCGGTCTTGGTTGTTCCGAACATGATTCCGAAACCGATGGCCCAGAAGAAAATTGAGCCCATGGAAAAATCCATCAGATTCTTCATCATGATATTCACCGCACTTTTCGCCCTGGTAAAACCGGATTCCACCATGGCAAAACCGGCCTGCATAAAAAAGACCAGTGCAGCGGCGATCAGAGTCCATACATAATCGGCATGGGTCTGTACCAGGCTGATGGCATCCGCATTTGATGCGATGGTTGGCGGATCCTCACCGGCAATAGCTAGAACCGGCAGGACCAAAAATAACGCTGTTAATACAATTTTTTTCATGACGAACCTCCAAAATATTCATTATGTCCTGCGTTGTTAGATAGCATCTTTACCTTTTTCACCGGTGCGGATCCGGCAAACGGAGTCAACCGGCAATACAAATATTTTGCCGTCGCCGATTTTACCGGTACCCACACTCTTAAGAATCGCCTCGACAACTCTTTCAACCATCTCCGAACCAACAACAATTTCGACTTTTACCTTGGGAACAAAATCAATGACATATTCCGCGCCACGATAAATTTCCGTATGCCCCTTTTGTCGACCAAACCCCTTGACCTCTGTGACCGTCATGCCCTGTACGCCGAGTTCGTGCATCGCCTCCTTCAAATCGTCCAGCTTGAACGGCTTGATAATCGCCTCTATTTTTTTCATTGTGCACCTCCTGTAAAAATTTATATTTACAATCGCCCGTTATCAATCAGCGTGCCCTTTGCAATACTTGTATATCAATAAGCGTGCCACCTTTTGCCAAACACCGCCGAGACAACGCTAACATGACGTAAATACTGGAATAATTACCTGTCATGAAAGTTATTCACAGACGAAACCAACACCAGGCCTAATGACATTATTGCAAAATTGTAAATATATAACTTGCAATAATGTCACATTTTCCGCGTATCAATGTCGGGTTATTAGGCGTCGGATAATATGGAAGGGAAACTCAACTTTTTATGCGTACTGAAAAATAAGATTCACTAATAACGGCCACCTGCTATGATTAAGGACATCAATGGCAGGAATAATCAGAACACCACGGGGAGAAACCATGGCAAATTACGATTTTGATATCGGGGTGATCGGCGGCGGCGCGGCAGGCCTCACCGTCACTGCCGGCGCAGCGCAACTGGGCGCCAAAACCCTGCTCATCGAACGCGAAAAAAAACTCGGAGGCGATTGCCTGCATTACGGCTGCGTGCCAAGCAAAACCCTGATCAAAACCGCGTCGGTGTATCATCAGCTGAAAAACCTCCACAAATACGGCCTGCCGCAGATGGAATACAAACCCGTGGACTTCAGAGATGTGTCCAAAAGGATCCGCTCGGTAATCGACACGATTCAACAGCATGATTCAGTTGAACGTTTTTGTAAGCTCGGCGCCAAAGTGGAATTCGGTCAGGCGGCATTCATTGATGAGCACTCGGTTCAGGTCAACGGCAAAAGATATTCCGCGGACAAATGGGTTATTGCCAGCGGCTCATCCCCTGCCGTCCCTCCAGTGGAAGGCCTTGACAAAATCGCCTTTCTTACCAACAAGGAAATCTTCTATCTTGACACCCTCCCCAGATCGTTGATTGTGCTCGGGGCCGGGCCCATCGCCATTGAGATGGCCCAGGCCTTTAACCGTTTGGGGGCAGAGGTACATGTGATTCAGCGCAGCGACCAGATCCTCAGCAAGGAAGACAAGGATATGGCGGACATCTCAAGGGCCGTGCTGCAAGAAGAGGGTGTAATCTTTCATCTCAACGCCGCCGTCCAGAAGGCCGGGGAGACCAACGGTCTGAAAAAAATCACCTATAAGGATGCTGACGGGAATGTTGTGACGATTCAAGCAGAAGAACTTCTTGTCGCCCTGGGCAGGAGCCCAAACATCCGGGATATGGGGCTCGATTCCATCGGAGTTGAATACGACGGCAAAGGCATAAAGGTCGATAAACGCTTGCGGACCAACCATAAACATATCTATGCCGCCGGCGACATCAACGGCATGTTTCAATTCACTCATGCAGCGGGCTATGAAGGCGGTATAGTGGTATCAAATGCTGTTTTCCGCCTGCCCCGCAAAGTCAATTATACCTGGATGCCCTGGTGCACATACATGGACCCGGAGCTTGCCTCCATCGGCATGAACGAGAAAGCCGCCCAGGCCGCAGGAATCAAATATTCCGTGTGGATGGAAGAATTTAAAGACAACGACAGAAGTCTTGCCCAGGGAGAAAGAGTCGGCAAAATAAAATTATTGCTCAATGACAGCAACAAACCCATTGGGGTTCAGATTCTCGGTCCCCATGCCGGAGAATTGTTAAGCGAATGGGTGGCGATCCTCAACGGCGGGGTCAGACTTTCAACCATTGCCTCGGCAATCCATCCGTATCCAACCCTGGGTGAGATCAACAAACGGGTAGCCGGTGCATACTTTTCAAAAAAACTCTTTTCGAAAAAGGTGCGCAAAGCCCTGTCATTCTTTTTTAATCTCAAGGGCCGGGCCTGTGAGTTGTGAGACGTGATAGTGCTGAGTGCTGAGTGCTGAGTGCTGAGTGCTGAGTGCTGAGTGCTGAGTGCTGAGTGCTGAGTGACGGATAGTACAAAATTGATTATAGTTGTCAACAGATAGTCCATCGTTATAAACTGTTTTTTACTCTTTACTCATAACTCAGCTCTCAGCACTCATAACTATACATAATGCCTGTTTTCCAGCTCACTGATTCACCGTTTTTTCCGCCACCGCATCTTGCCCGCGAAGACGGCCTGATTGCTGTGGGAGGCGACCTTTCACCAGAACGGATCCTCGTCGCCTACCAGATGGGGATTTTCCCTTGGTATTCCCAAGGAGAACCCATTCTCTGGTGGGCCCCCGATCCTCGCCTGGTGCTCTTTCCGGATGAACTGCGGATTTCAAAAAGGCTTGCCAGGACTATCCGCAAAAAGCCATTCCGGATCACCATGGATTCCGCCTTCCGGCAGGTTATTGAATCCTGTGCAAAGTTTCCCCGCCCCGGCCAGGAAGAGGCCGGCACCTGGATTGTTGAAGAGATGATTGAGGCATATTGCACCCTGCACGACCTTGGCTTTGCCCATTCCGTTGAGTGCTGGGACGGCGATGAACTTGTCGGCGGCCTGTACGGATTGGCAATCGGCGCCATATATTATGGCGAATCCATGTTCAGCAAGGCAAGCGACGCATCAAAAATCGGCATGGCCTTTCTGGTGGAAAAACTGGCCGGTTGGGGATTTGAAATGATCGACTGCCAGATAGCAACAGATCACCTCAAAAGAATGGGGGCACGGGAAATTCCCGCGGATGATTTCTACGACAGACTCAACATTGCCTTAAGCAAACCAACAAGGCAGGGCAAATGGGGATGAGGGGCTGATGCAACACAGCTTAATTGCTGAAATACTGGCTAAAGTCCATACCAATGACTTGCCGGCCTTATCCGAGCATGCAAATGAAATCCGTTCGCTGACTCAAAATCAGCACGCAACCACTGCTTCCTTGGTTTCGGTATTTATGAAGGATTTCGCCCTGGCATGCAGAATTCTGCGAACCGCCAACTCGCCCTATTACAAACGTCCGGCACCCCTGGCTTCCGTATCCATTGCCGTCAACTCTCTCGGGCACGAGGACCTGAAGACCCTTGCCACAAACACCATGGTCCTTGAAGAATATGTCAAAGCCGGCATGGAACAGGACCTGGCCCTTGAAACCATTACTTTATCGCTGGTCAGCGCCACCCTCGCCAAACAAATCTGCACGGAGGCCAAAATACCGATCAACCCGGAAGAAGCCTTTATAAGTACGATGCTCCGCGACCTGGGTAAGGTGACGGTTCTTCTGTACTTCCCGGAAAGCTATCATGAGATTTCTCAAATGATTGCCAGGGGCGCATCCGAAACCGATGCCGCCTGGGTTGCCTTAAGAGGGATGACCTTGTCACGACTGGGAATGGAAATCGCCCGCTCCTGGCATTTCCCGGAACACGTTGTTCAGGCAATTAATGATAAAAAGCTGAAAATTGAACAGGCCGGCAGTGAAGCATATTACCACAACAACCTGGCGGCCTTTTGTAATGAATTTGTCCTGGCGGTCCGCAGAAATCAGAACGCAAACAAAATTCTCGGCGATTACCGAGATCTGCTCAAACTTGACAAGGAAGAAGCCCTGCACTGTCTCAACAAAAGCCTGGAGTCCACCAAAAATGCATCCGACACCTATCGCCTGGCGCTGCGCAATATCCAGATCCAAAGCGCCGTGAACCTGCTGCTCAAGACCGCTTCATCAGGTTCAATAAAGATATCAAGAGATATGCTGCCGGCTAAAAATGGCAGACCCCGCGACAAAGCAGACCACCAATTACCGGACACAACATTTATCGACACCCCCTATGATCTACAGCCCGATTCGCTGAACGATTACCTGTATCTTTTCCGTAAAGGCTGTTTTAAAAAATTCGACCTGAAACAATCGCTGATAATGCTTCTCACCGGCATGCACCGAGGCCTCCAGGCCGACCGGGTCATCATCATGCAGCTTGTTGCCGGGCAGGAAAAAGGCAAAATACTCACCGGCGGCCTGGGCCTTGGAGAATATCCGGCTGGAAAACTGGTTGTTTTTGATGAGAATCCGGCCGAATCCCGCCATGTTGTAATCCAATCCTTAAAAGACGGCAAAGACCGAATTTTCGCATCCGAACAAACCGCTGACCAATTCCCCAGGAACCTCGCGTCACTGGTCAAGGGTCGCAAATGTTATTTCATGCCGCTGATGACCGAGAAGCGTCCGGTGGGACTGATCTATCTAGACATAAAGGGCGACCGGAAACCGCTTTCCAAAAACCAGTTTGAAGGGCTGCAGTTCTGCCGCGATCTCATGGTTCAGGCCATACATAAAGACAAAAGAACCTTTACAAATCTTATTACCCTGAAAACATGAAAAAGATGCCAATTTAAAAAAGAGATAATCAATTCTGTACCCTGGGATCTCTCACCTTGGGGAATTTTTTGTTGATGACATTCCAGTATCATAAAAGTAGTAGTGAATGGAGAACATCCATTCACACTAATAATTGCAACTGACTTCTTCGCGGAAAACCACACCACTATGCCAAATGAAACCCCAAAAAGTTTATTACAACCAGAAAAGCTCCTTTATGCTTTGGAAGCCAGTGAAATGGGCCTATGGGAAGTCAACATTCAGACCGGCAAAGGAAATGTTGATAAACGATGTGCGGAAATGCTCGGGTACCAGCTTGATGAAATCGATTCAAGCATGGAATTCTGGAATGAAATAGTTCATCCGGAAGATAAAGATCGTATTCTTAAAGAATTGGAAGCCTACTTAAGTGACAAAGCAGAATCATACAGCTCGGAATATCGTCTGCTCACAAAAGAAGGCCACTGGAAATGGGTTCTGGACAAGGGGAAAATCATTGATTGGGATGAAGACGGAAAGCCATTAATACTTGTCGGCACCCATAGAGACATTCAGGAAAGGAAAACCGCAGAAGAAAGTCTGATCCAGGAAAAGAATAAGCTGGAGGCGGTTATTGCGGCTTTGGGTGACGGCCTCACCGTCCAGGACAGGAACTTCAAAATTCTCTACCAGAACGCAATCCAGAAAGAGCGGCAGGGAGAGCACGTAGGAGATTATTGCTATACCGCCTATCAGGGTAAAAATGAGGTCTGTGACGGATGCCTTGTTGCCAAATGCTTTGACGACGGGCAGGTTCACCGAAGAGAGACTTCTGCAACTACTCATGAAGGGAAAGACATATTCATGGAGGTCTCAGCAAGCCCGGTAAGGGATTCGCAGGGCAAGATCTTTGCGGCTGTTGAAACAGTGAGAGATATTACCCAGAGGAAAGCCCTGGAAGCACAATTGCAGCAATCCCAAAAACTGGAGGCAATCGGAACCTTGGCCGGGGGCATAGCCCATGATTTCAACAATATCCTGGCTGCCATTTTTGGATACGCAGAACTGGTTCAATCAAACCTGTCAAAAGACAGCGAGCTCTGGGCATTCCAGGAAGAGGTGATTAAGGCCAGTCATCGCGCCAAAGAACTGGTTAAACAGATTCTTGCATTCAGCCGCAAAGAAAATCAGGAATTAAAACCGTTACAATTATCCGGGATAATACAAGAATCCCTGAAAATGCTGCGAGCTTCAATCCCCACTACAATTGAGATTAAAGAGGACATAAATTCTCAAGCTGGGATAATCCTTGCCGATCCGACACAAATTCATCAAGTCATCATGAATCTTTGTACAAATGCCTATCATGCAATGAGAGAAACCGGCGGTGTTCTGTCCATAGGCTTAGACAAAACAGATATTGATGAGATGAGTCGGTTCAAGATACCTCCTGGATCATATGTCTGGTTAACAGTGAGTGACACCGGACATGGAATGAACAAACAGATACAGGAGCGGATTTTCGATCCTTATTATACAACAAAGCAAACAGGGGAAGGAACCGGCCTTGGTTTAGCTGTGGTTCATGGCATTATCACCAGCTATGGTGGCCATATCAAAGTAAACAGTGCTCCACAAAAAGGTACTTCCTTCAATGTCTTTCTGCCATGGATTGACTTACCTTCCTATGACCAGGAGGATCAGACGACAGACATCCTACCTCACGGAAACGAGCGGATTCTTGTTGTTGATGATGAGGAGACAATTGCCACTCTTGAAGAACGAATCCTTAACGGCCTTGGCTATCAGGTTACCAGCACAACAAGCAGTGAAAAAGCCCTGCAAATATTCTCATCCTCACCTCATGAATTTGATTTAATTATTACCGACATGACTATGCCGGCAATCAACGGCGCGGAATTGTCTGGAAAAATACTTGCTCTTCGTCCCGACATTCCTATTCTCCTCTGCACAGGATATAGCGACCTGATCGACCATGAAAAAGCCAGTACTCTTGGTATCAGCAGGTTACTCATGAAACCTGTAGCAAGAAAAGAACTGGCAGGGGTTGTGAGAGAAATCCTTGATAAATAATCGCTTTCAAACTTCCTGTTGTATTTTCTAGAATTAATCATATAATTTTTTATTGAGGCCTTGAATTACTCGTAACAACACAAAAAATACTTATATTCCGGAGGAACAAATAATGGAAAAATTGTATGGATTCAGAAAGCTACTGAACATGATTGTTGTATTGGCTTTTATCTTCTCCCCGTTATCAGTTCTGGCTGATGAATCGGAAAGCACCAAAACAGGGGTGGTGAAAGAAACCGGTTTAACAGGATTTATTCTCGTGGCAACCGGTGAAACCGACGGAATCAAGTATAATCCCGGGCGCGAGACTGTATACGATCCTGCTGATTACCGGCCACAGACAGGAGATACGGTTACGGTCAATTTCTATAAAAAGGCGATGCGTGATGGCAGAACGATTCTTGCCGTATCCGATTTGAAGCTCGTCAAAAAAGACCCGAATCGCAAGGAGTTGAGCAATCCGGCAACCGGCACCATAACAGAGGTTGGAAGAAAAAGAATTGAATTCGAATTCCCGGAGACCGGGCAAATCATTGCCATGGATAAAAAAAGGGGTATGCAATCCGTCCCTGATGGCTGGGTGCCCTCTCCCGGCGAAAAGGTCAATGTCACGTACGAACAAGTGCCGTCGCGTTTTACCGGCGGGATGGTTTACGTCATAACGGCGATTGAAAAAGTTCAATAGAATTTTCGGGAAAGAAAAACCCGCTGTCGATCATCTCGGCAGCGGGTTAAATTTTTCTGGAGTTCTGCGATAAAACTCAAATATGCCTTGTCGTTCTCTAAACAAAAAAGGGTTGGCCGCCTCTTTTAAGACTTGATGTATCCTTCGCCGAAATCAGGATTTCCAACCCACTGATCTGCTGATCAGGCCGTCTTTTCCTACCACCAGACACTCACAGCCGGGCTGACCGTTGATGAAACTTACCCCGGCGCTGGGCTGCATGACGAAAACGCTGGTCGATAAAGCATCGGCATCCATTACCGTTCCGGCCTTGACCGTTACACTGGCAGACAATTCAGGTGAAAGACCGGTGCGGCTGTTAACGATATGGTGGAACATCTTCTCGCGATCGTAGAAGATCTCGTAGTTTCCGGAAGTGGCAATGGCCCCGCTGGTCATCCGGATCAAATCCGGGTATTCTTTCTGCTTGGCCGGGTCCTGGATGGCCACAGTCCATGGCTTGCCATTGGCGGCAGCCCCGCTGGTTCTAATATCCCCGCCAGCGTTGATCAGGTGATTGGCTACCCCCTTTCCCGCCAGGATTTCCGAAGCCCGGTCAACTATATAGCCCTTGGCGATGCCATCGAGGGTGATGCCCATGTTTTCACGCTCAAAGCGGATATTGCCTCCCTCAAAACGCAGATGCTCAGCACCAACTCCCTGCAAAACGGCCTGCACTTCCGCCTCGGCCGGACTGTGCCCTGATTTGAAACTATCCTTATAGAGATCGACCAGTGGTTTCACGGTAACATCAAAAGCGCCATTGGTCTGGCGATTGTAATAGATCGACCTGGCCACCAGTTCAAGAACCTCCTGGGGGGCCGAGTTCAGGTAGCCGACACTGTTGAGGTCGCTGACCGGCGAACTGCTTTCATAGCGACTAAGAATCCGGCTCAAACGATCCATCTCTTCAAAGGCCAGGCCGATGGCGTTCTCGGCTTCATCCCGGGAGGAATGAATAGCGGTCATTGACACATAGGTCCCCATCGCCAGTCCGGTCCTGGAGACTTTATATTCCTTCTTGCCGAAGAGAACCGCCTCGGCCTGCGCAACCGACAACAGGCTAGCGGTAGCAGCCCCGAGTCCGAGGAGGCCGGAAAGTTTCAGGAAGGATCTTCTCTTCTCGTCACAGGTTGCTTGGTTCTTTGTCGAAATCTTCATCATCTTCCTCTTGTGGAAATAAAATAACCAATTTGGGTGAACTTGAAAAGATCCACCATTCCGATCTGGATGGCTATGATGCCATCTTAAGGCCAACGGCTTTTCTGGAGATCACCTGGCGGCCATCATATTTTCTGAATATCTTGCGGGGGCATTTCGCCACACATATTTCTTCACAACTTGCGCCGTACTCGAGGCATTTCTGGTTATCGATCCTGATGATGCCGCCGTCTGAGCTGACTGCCTCGGCCGGACAGACCTTGACACATTTCTGACAGGAAATGCAGCCGACCCCACAGACCTTCATAACATTCTTGCCAAGATCTTTGGTGCTGCAAGGCACAAACACTCTCGCCGCCAGAGACATCAGTTCAATCACCTTTTTGGGACAGGCTTTCACGCAGATCCCGCAACTCACGCATTTATCCGGATTGATCACTGGAAAGCTCTCGACCATGGTGATGGCGTCAAAGGGGCAGACCTGGGCGCACTCACCAAGGCCGATGCATGAATAGTTACAGGCGGACGGACCACCGAAACCGAGATTGGCAGCCGTACATGAAGCAAAACCGATATATTCATGCTTATGGCTGACCCGCCCTTCGATCCGTGAACAGCGGACCGTGGCGATCATGTCTTCCATTGCCGCCATCTTCTTGCCGGTAAGATCGGCAACCCGCGCGGCAACCTTCTCCTTGCCGGGAAAGCAGAGATTGGGCGGCACTTCCGGGTCGTTGACCACCGCAAGGGCATAGCCCTCGCAGCCGGCATAACCACAACCGCCGCACTGAGCCCCGGCCAGAGACTCGAGCACCTCTTCGACCAGAGGATTGACCTCCACGGCAAATTTGTGAGCCGCCATGGCCAGACCGATGCCGAAGAAAAGCCCGATACAAACGAGCATCGCAACACCGCCCAGGGCTATTTTAACTAATACTGGATCCATATTTCACCTGCTTGCAACCTACTAAAAAAGTGACAGCCCGGAAAAACCGAGGAAAGCCAGGGCAAACTGCCCGGCTACGACAAAGGCGATCGGGATGCCCTTGAAGGTCGGGGGAATATTGGCGAACTCCATCCGCTCGCGCACCGAACTCATCAGGTAAAGGGCCAGCAGAAAACCGCCGCCCGCCCCAAGAGAGAGCATCAAAGACTCAAAGAAATTATATTCATAATCGGCCAGGATCAGCGGCACTGCAATAATGATACAGTTGGCGATGACCAGGACCAGATAAACCCCGAAGGCGTTAAAGAGGATCGGGTTGACCTTGCGGAGAATGGTATCGACCGCCTGGACGGTAAGGGATACCAGGCCGATGAAGACGACGATCTGCAGGAAATCAAGATGGAACGGCTTCATGACAAACTGATAGAAGAACCAGCTCATGATCGCGCTGACCACAATAACGAAGGTAAAGGTAAGCCCCATGCCCTTGGCCGTGTCCTTACGTTTGGAGGTCCCGAAAAATACACAGAGGCCGAGATATTTGGTGAAAACAAAGTTGTTGATCAGCAATGCCCCGATCAGAATGGAGAGCAGGTAGCCGATATAGGACTTGCTGACCTTGAACGATTCAACGGTCGGGCCAATATCACGCACCGAAACAATATGGGTCTGGGTAGTATTGAGCGGCTCGGTAAAAACCAGAGTCGCCGAGCGGGCATCTTCACTGACCAATACCTTCTCAAGGTTAAGACGAATATCCGGGTCCGGCTCTTCGTAAACGATGTAATTGGCCGGATCAGCAGCGGCAGCAGGATTTACCGCAGCTGAGAAGCTGACGATGATCTCGTTCTCGTCTCCGAAGCTCTTGCCGCTGATCAGTTCCGCCTGAGCCATTGCCGGCAGGACAAGCAAAAGCAGCAGAGCTGCCAGCGATCTTTTAATTATGGTCATGGTCTTCATATCTCAACCCTTTTTTCTCTGGCTCGTTTATAAACGATCTCGATATAGTTGAAAAATGCCATCATCAGACCGACAACAAAAAAACCGGCAAATGGCAGGACAAAGAACAACAGAGGTTTGAAACCGAGGACATCATAGCCCAGCAAAGTACCGAGACCGAGCAGCTCCCGGACAAAACCGAGGGCCATCATTCCGAACAGAAAGCCAAATCCCATGCCGAGACCATCCCAGAAGGAAGCGGTCACACTCTCCTTGCAGGCAAACATCTCAAGCCGCATGGTGATAATGGCGAAGGCGACGATCAGCTTCACGAAGATACCCATCTTGGCGTACGCTTCAGGGAGGTAGGCGGCCAGCACCATGTCGATGATCGTCACCCAGGTGGCAATAGTCAGGGTATAGGTGGGGATCCTGATGCGCGGATGAATCAGGTCCTTGATCAGGGAAATGGTGACGCTGGAAAAGACCTGAACAAAGAGCACGGCAATGCCGAGCAGAAAGCCGTTCATCACCGTCGTGCTGATCCCGACCGCCGGGCACATCGAGAGAACCAGCCGAAAGATCGGGTTCTCGTTTAATATGCCGCTTATTACCAGCTGGAAATTTGATTTGTCAGTAGCCACAATACTCCTCCGGGAAAATCACCGTCCCCTCAAAAGGGGACCGCTATCTGCTGTTTGTCGAGAACCCGGTCAAGGACCGACATCCGGTAAGCGAATTTTTTAACGATGCCTTTGACGCCGTTGGTCACCGACCGGCTGGAGATGGTGGCGCCGGTCAGGGCGTAGATATCCTTGTCACTGTAAAGGGCCCTGATCCTGGCGACCTCTGCCTCGTTTAAGCCGTTCTTGTCAGCCTCAAGAGCCTGCTGATACTCATCCGGTAGAGGTAGCTTCGCCACCTTGATCTTCTTGATGGTCGCGAAGTCTTTGCCGGTGAACTGGCCCTTGAAATAATCCTGGACTATCTCGCCGCCAAGACCGGGATCCTCTTCGTGCTCCATGATCTCAAGACCCATAACGGCAAAATCCTGATCGACGGCCAGAATCACCTTGATGAAGGTCTTGAAACCGGTAAACTCACCGGGCAGCAGGTAGGCCTGCCGCTTGCCGCCGTTGGTCACCACAATAGTCTGATCGGCAAAACGGATCGACTTGCCGGGGCCGAGCGCCGCTATAATAGCGGTATCACGGTCACCGCCCTTGAGCACCTGCTCTTCGGAAATGGCCACCGGATGCCGGCTCAGGAATCTACCGTCCAGACCAATGTTGACAAAGGTAAAACCATTATTCGCCGGCAGCAGATATGCCACCGACAGATTCTCGCCTTCGGATACCACATAACGATAGATCTCGTGAAGCGCCATGGCCTGCGGGGCCGGATTGCTTTTTGAATAACCAAGAAGGCTGAGCATCACCCGCTGCTCATTTTTATGCTCGTTATCCTGCTTGGCCTTATTGGTCAGCACAAAACCGCCACCCATGATCACCCCGGCGACCAGACAGGTGACGGTCAGCCGGAAAACTATGGTGAGAATATCTTTCATTTCTCACCTCCCTGCAGGGGAAGCGGCGGCGCGAAACGCTGGGGTTTGAACCAGTTATCGAAAACCGAACTTACCGGATTCATCAGAAGGATCGCATAACAGATCCCCTCTGGATAGCCGCCCTTGAGACGGATCAGCACAGTAAGAACCCCGATACCAATCCCATAAATCAGCTGACCCTTCTTGTTGGTCGGACAGGTAACATAATCATTGGCCATGAAAAAAGCACCCAGCAGGATACCACCGGAAAGAACGGCCAGGATCGGATCGCCACTAAACAGGGTCTCGCCGCCGAAAGCCCAGGACAGCAGGGCTACACTGCCGATAACCGAAACCGGAATATGCCAGGTGATATAACCACGATAAAGCAGATAGAGGCCGCCAAGAACGATCAGCAGACCGGAAGTCTCGCCGATACAGCCGGGACGCCAGCCCAGAAAAAAATCGGTGTAGAAATTGGGCGCCGCGCCATACTGGGCGGTGAAGGCGGCCATTCCCTGTTCCTTGATAAGGGCCAGTGGCGTGGCAGTTGTGATAGCATCAAGCGGCGTGCCAAGATAGGAAAAGATCGCCATATCCTGCAGCGGCGGTAGCCAGGCCGAAGTCATGGCGACCGGGAAGGTGGCAACCATAAAAGCCCGGGCCAGCAAGGCCGGATTAAAGATATTGTAGCCGATCCCGCCCAGCAGATGTTTGCCGATGTAGATCGCCATTACGGCGCCCAGTACCGGCAGCAGATAGTTAACTCCGGGCGGGATCACAAAAGCGATCAGCATGCCGGTGATCACCGCACTGCCATCCCGGACCGTGATCTTGCGGCCAAGGCATTTCTGGCTGATAGCTTCAACCGCCACACAGCTGATCACGCTCACCACGGTGATGATCAGGGTCTGAATCCCGAAAATGAACACCGACAGAACTAGAGGCGGTACCAGGCAGGCCACCACGGTCCACATGATCTTCTCAACCGACTCGTTGCTCCGAACGTGGGGGGAAACGGAAACCTTCCATAATCCCCTCAGCAAAGTCTGGGGCTGATTATCCGATTCTTGCTGTTTAATGACTCTTCTCCTTAAAGACAGATGATATTTAGTGCTTCGCTTTCATTTTAGCCAGCCGGATAAACTGCACCAGCGGCCGTTTGGCCGGGCAGACATAGGCGCAGCAACCACACTCGAAACACTCAAAAACCCCGAACTGGCCGGTACCCTCGGGCCTGCCGGCTTCGACATGAATGGCTATTTCCTTGGGCTCAAGCCCCATCGGGCAAGCCTCCAGGCACCAACCGCAGCGAATGCACTGGGAATGCGGACTGGTATCGATCTCTTCCTCGCTGAGGAACAGGATTGATGAAGTAGTCTTGGTAACCGGAATATCAAGGGACGATACGGCGAAACCCATCATCGGGCCGCCCATGATGATCTTGGAAAGTTCAGGGGTGACTCCGCCGAGATAATCAACGATATCGCTGATCCTGGTCCCGACCTTCACCCTTAGATTGGCCGGCCGCTTGATGCCCTTGCCGGAGATGGTGACGATTTTTTCGTAAAGGGGTTTGCCGAGTACGATCGCGTCATAGATGGCCTTGGTGGTGCTGACGTTGTGGACCACCACTCCGACCGCCGAAGGCAGGGCGAAAGCCGGGACCTTGCGGCCGGTCAGGGTCTGGATCAGCTGTTTCTCGGAGCCTTGCGGATACTTGACCTGCAGGGTCTGGACAGATATCTGATATTCAGTGGTCGCAGCCGCCGCAGCCGCCGCAGTCATTCTCTTGATCGCTTCCGGCTTGTTGTTCTCGATCCCGATCAGGCATTTTTTGATGCCAAGGATTTTCAGGATTATCTTGGCGCCCTCAACGATCTCGGCCCCGGCTTCAAGCATCTGCCGGTAATCGGCCGTGATATAGGGCTCACATTCAGCGCCGTTTAAGATCAGGGTATCAACCGGATTATTCGGCGGAGGATTCAGTTTGACATGGGTCGGAAAACCGGCTCCACCAACCCCGACGATGCCGGCACCATGGACTTTTTTGAGCAACTCTTCAGCGCTTAAAGGTTGCCAGTCGCTTTTTTCGTATTGGCGGGGAAAAGCATCCGGGTCTGTTTTAATGGTAATGGATGGAGCGCTGACCCGCATGGGATGTGCGGACATTCCAAAAGACTTGATGGTGCCGGCAGCCGGCGCATGCAGCGGGACACCAAGACCCTTGACCACCTCACCGATCATGGCGCCTTCTGCAACGTGATCCTTGAGCAGAACAGTCGGAGTGCAGGGAGCACCGATATGCTGACCGAGGATGATCTCCAGTTCAGCAGAAACAACCATCTCCTCAACCGGGAGATCGGCAGTCAGTTCTTTTGCTTCCGGCGGATGCACCCCGCCTTTGGGAAATGTCAGTAAAGATTCCATAGATCAACTTAGGAGGTCCGCCGATAATAACGACGGCGGACAGGTTTAGTCAGATTTTTTTTCCCGCGCCTTATACCGGAGAAAACCCCATCCTGGCGGGCCGGCAAGACCAATTCTTGAGCCGGCAAAATAACACTATTAAACATATAATGGTAGGTCAATAAAATATCTAAAAACCAAACTGGTTTTTTCAGCATTAGGTAAAATTCAAGTTCCGCCGGTGATCCACCAATCAGGCTTCCGCTCTCCTGCCTACAGACTCCCGCAATTTATTGATCCGGTCGTCCATTTCGGTAAAATTGAAAAACCTCTCATACTCTATCATCCCGGCCAGGGCTCGGGAACCGACCTTTACCCCGGTCTCCTCCAAGGTCGCGGCCGGATTAAGCCCACCGATAACGATCGCCCCGATCCGGCCTTCATTGACCGGCACCTCCAGCAACGGTTGCCCCGGCCAACCGATCAGCATAAAACCACCAAGACCAGCCTTTTCCAGTTTGCCGTTGAGCTTAAGCACATGAGCGCGACTGTCGGCCGGAAGCTCACGAAAACCCACGCCGATCCGGCCGTTGCCGCTCTCGATCGCCCCCAGCACATTGGTCATCCCGCCCTTGATAAAAATCTCCAGGGGGTCAAGACTGGTTCCTTCATATTTGATGATCTCCACGAATCTTGCCGGCTTACCGCCACGTATTTCAAGGAGTCCGCCAAATTTCGAATGGGCCGGCACGCCCTGCGCCAGCAAAACCCCGTTCAAAGTAATGGAACAGACCGTCGCCATCCCGATCATCCCCGGCGGAACCTCAATCCCTCCCGGTCGCTCCCCCGGCCCGAACAGGGCCATCATCCTGCCCAATCCATAACCGCTTGCATACACTCGCTGGATCTGTCCGACCAACCTGTGCAACAGATCAGCATCAACGATACTGATATTAGCAATGACCGTCCCGCTCTTTCTGGCCAGATCAAAACTCATTCTGTAGGTCAATTGGTCTATCCGACCCGAAAGAAAACCTACCTTGTCAAAAACCCTGGCGGAACCCAGCTCATTCCGGCCGAATTCGGTGATCTTCCTGCCCCGTTTGCCTAAATTTTCTGTAAGCCCCCTGCTGTCCAGTTCCTTGCAATAATGCCGGGTCGTCCTCTCGCTGACTTCAAATCCCATGGTCTTGAGGCTCTCCGTCAACCTTGAACTGGTCAAGGGAGAATCCGATTTTTCCAACAGACGCAAGATAGCCAGTTCCTTCTTTTCAATTTTTTCGTTCATAAAATGAGATTTGATTACTGGCAATATTGCCACAAAAAGTACCACAGTAAAATCAAAACGGCCAAGGAGTAACGCCTGCACAAATGTCCGGCAACCGTTTAATACTTTGCCGAAAGCCCAAACCTAAAGCCAATATCGACGCATAGCAGACAACAATTTCCGGCAAAACTGCCGCTCCGCAAACAACAACTCGAGAACAACCTCGCCACACCCTTTGAAAGTACGGGGAAATAGTTATTGAAAAACCAAATCGACCTGCTATATTGGCAAGTCGTTGCCACCATAACACAAAATAAACTGGCCAACAACAACTAGTGCATATAAAAGTATTTACATTTTCGATAAATGTATAGCAATATGACAACAACACCCCCAAATTTATGGTTATGCAACATGCCTGCAACGATTTTTTTAGGCGGAACCCAAACCAGGGACACATTTTGCGTTTCGCTTGCGTACCCGGTTGCCTCGAACATAATTTATCTTTTCACCAAAAAAACAAGGAATAAAACATGACCAAAAACGACATCCTTAAAATCGTTAAAGAGCAGAACGTCAAGATTATCAGGCTGCAGTTCGTCGATGTCCTGGGCCACATGAAAAACATCGCCCTCCCGATCAGTCAGATAGAAAAAGCCCTGGACGGCAAAATGATGTTCGATGGTTCGTCCATCGACGGTTTCGCCAGAATCGAAGAATCCGATATGTACCTGTCCCCCGACTATGACACTTTTGTATTACTCCCTTGGAGGAACAAAGAAGGCAAAGCCGCCGCCCGGATTATCTGTGATATCCACAAAACCGATGGCACCCCCTTTGAAGGCTGTCCGAGGGTGAACCTGAAAAGGGTCCTGGCCGAAGCCAAAAAAATGGGTTACACCATGAATGTCGGCACCGAGGCCGAATTCTTTCTCTTCAACCGCAATCCGGACGGCACCTCCAGCACGGTCACTAACGATGTCGCCGGGTACTTCAGTGTCGACCCGGAAGACACCGGCATCGACTGCCGCCGCGAGATCATCGAGACCCTGGAGATCATGGGCTTCGAGATTGAGGCCTCCCATCACGAGGTTGCTGAAGGCCAGCACGAGGTCAACTTCAAGTATGCCGATGCCCTGACCTGCGCCGACAACACCATTACCTTTAAATGGGTCGTCAAAACCATCGCCAGAAAATACAACCTGCACGCGACCTTCATGCCCAAACCGGTTTTCGGTATCAATGGTTCCGGCATGCACACCAACCAGTCCCTGTTCGATCTCAAAGGCAACAACGCTTTCTTCGATCCCAAAGGCAAACTTCAGCTCAGCAAAACCGCCTACCAGTACATCGCCGGCCTGAGCAAACATGCTCGTGGCTTTGCGGCGATTACCAACCCGCTGGTCAACTCCTACAAGCGGCTGGTTCCCGGCTACGAAGCTCCGGTTTACATAGCCTGGTCCGCCTCCAACCGGAGTTCCCTGATAAGGATCCCCGCCTCCCGCGGCATGGGAACCAGACTCGAACTCCGCTGCCCGGATCCTGCCTGCAACCCTTACCTCGCTTTTGCCATGATGCTGAACTCCGGTCTCGACGGGATCAAGAACAACCTGACCCCGCCTCCCTCGACTGATGTCAATATTTACCACATGACCACCAACCAGATGCGACGCGCCAACATCAAGAGCTTGCCGGCGTCCCTGCTTGAAGCCTTGGACGAACTCAAGAAAAACAAACTCACCAGGGCAACCCTCGGAGATCATATTTTTGAGAAGTATGTGATCAGCAAAGAGAAAGAATGGGATTCTTTCCGGATTTCCGTAACCGACTGGGAGCTCAAAAACTACCTGAACATCTACTAAACAAGCATTAGCCAATATAAAAAATTTACAACCCTTGAAAGGAGAAAGTCATGCAGAGCGTAAAAGAATTTATGGCTGGAGTTATTCGTAAAAACCCCGGTGAACTGGAATTTCACCAGGCGGTTGAAGAAGTGCTTCAATCGGTTACCCCGTATTTGAAAAAAAACCCCCAATATGCGAAAGCTAAAGTTTTAGACAGAATGATTATCCCGGAACGGACTGTTATTTTCAGGGTACCCTGGATTGATGACAAACAAGAGGTTCAAGTAAATACCGGGTACCGAATTGAGATGAACAGCGCTATCGGTCCTTATAAAGGTGGGTTGCGGTTCCACCCCAGCGTCAACCTTGGCATCCTTAAATTTCTGGCATTTGAACAGGTATTCAAAAACAGCCTGACCACGTTACCGATGGGCGGCGGCAAAGGCGGCTCTGATTTCGATCCTAAGGGGAAATCAGACATGGAGGTCATGAAATTCTGCCAGAGTTTCATGTCCGAACTTTTCAGGCATATCGGTGCAAACACGGATGTCCCGGCCGGCGATATAGGCGTTGGATCACGCGAGATTGGCTACATGTTCGGTCAGTACAAAAAACTCAAAAACGAGTTTACCGGCGTACTTACCGGCAAGGGTGTTAACTGGGGCGGCAGCCTGATCCGACCCGAAGCCACAGGTTACGGCTGCGTTTATTTTGTCCATGAAATGCTGAAAACCAGGGGACAAGATTTTGGCGGAAAAGTATGCACAGTATCAGGTTCCGGTAATGTGGCGCAGTATACCGTTGAAAAACTTCTCGAACTTGGCGCCAAGGTGGTAACGCTGTCTGACTCTAACGGTTTTATCCATAAACCCGATGGTCTGACCGAAAAAGACCTCCAGTATGTAATTGAACTTAAAAATGTTAAACGCGGCCGGATCAGTGAATGTGCCAAGGCTCTCAAGGGCTGCAAATATATCGAAGGGAAAAGGCCGTGGAGTGTTCCATGCGATATCGCCTTCCCCAGCGCCACCCAGAATGAAATTGACGAAAAAGACGCACAAACTCTGGTCAAGAACGGTTGTTTAGCCATCGGCGAAGGTGCAAACATGCCGACAGTACCGGATGGCGTTAAAGTATTCCAGAAAGCCAAAATCCTGTATGCTCCCGGCAAGGCCGCCAATGCCGGCGGTGTTTCAACATCCGGACTCGAGATGAGCCAGAACAGCATCAGAAGCGCCTGGACCCGCGAAGAAGTTGACCAGAAACTTCGCCAGATCAAGATAAATATTCACGAGAGCTGCGTAAAGTACGGTAAACAGAAAGACGGCTATATCAATTATGTAGACGGTGCCAATATCGCAGGTTTTGTGAAGGTGGCGGATGCCATGCTTGACCAGGGAGTCGTGTAAACTTCTTACAGAAACCGGCTTGAACAATTGAAACAACCATCCTGCCACTTGCGTGGCAGGATGGTTGTTTTTGATGTTTTATGTCTTCCTTAACAATAACGCTATTGCTAACAACCTTTTAAAACCATGGTTACAATTACAAAAGAACTGCTTTTCAGTTCCGGAATCGAGGCTCTTGACGAGATCCTGCAGGGGATACTCCCTGGTGACAATGTTGTCTGGCAGGTTGATGCCATCGAGGATCAGCTTCCATTCGTACACTCGTTCTGCAGATGCGTCCATCTCGACGGGAAAAAACTGGTGTATTTCAGATTCGCATCCCATGGTCCGCTCGTGCCGGAGGAATTTAAAGCTGAAGTGCACACCCTGAATCCCAAGGCCGGGTTCGAACAATTCATCACTAAAATCCTGAACGTAATCAACGAGAGTGGCAAGGGCGCCTGCTACGTGTTTGACTGCCTGTCTACGCTGGCAGTGGATTGGTACAGCGACCGGGTTCTTGGTAATTTTTTCAAACTGGCCTGTCCCTATCTGTACTCGGCACAAACGGTTGCATACTTCGCATTGTTGCGAAATTCACACACGCCTCACTCAATCAATGCTATCCACTCAACGGCCCAAATCGTCCTCGACTTGTACAGAATTAAAGAAAAAGACTACATCCTGCCCTTGAAAGTAAAGGGGCGCCATACACCCACCATGTATATGTTTCATGCCCTGGAGAGAGGCAATCTCAACCCGGTTACCAGTAGTACCACAGTTTCTGAAATACTGGCCAATATACCACAAGCATGGATTGACAGCAGCCTGGCTCATCACGACACCTGGACAGAGATTCTGAATGAGGCACAGGCGGCGTGCGCAACGCATGACAAACGAAATTCTACAAAACACAAGGCTATCCGTAAACAACTGATAAAAATGATGATCACTCGCGACAAGACAGTCTCACAACTGTGCGAGGATCATTTTGAACTTTCCGATCTTGTATCCATCGGCAAACGCATGATCGGCACCGGCTTCATTGGTGGGAAATCGACCGGAATGCTTCTGGCCCGGGCTATCCTGAAAAAAAACGACCCAAAATGGGAGGAACGCCTGGAGGTTCACGACTCTTTTTTTATCGGCTCCGACGTCTTCTATTCATTTGTGATCAATAACAAATGCTGGTGGGAACGACACCAGATGAAAATGTCAGATGCCCCTTATGCTGACGCTGAAAAAATCAGGGAGAAACTCCTGCGCGGAAAATTCCCGAGGGATATAGTCGCCCAGTTCAAGGAAATACTGAACTATTTTGGCCAATCACCATTAATTGTGCGTTCCAGCAGCCTACTGGAAGATGCGTATGGCAATGCGTTTTCCGGTAAATACAAAAGCATTTTCTGTGTAAACCAGGGAACCCCTAGTGAACGACTGGAACAGTTCAAGGATGCAGTGCGCGTGGTCTACGCAAGTTCGATGAGCCGTGATGTCCTGACCTACCGCTCGCACCGGGGACTGTGGAACCGATACGAGGAAATGGGCCTGCTGGTGCAGAGAGTGTCCGGCGATTTCTATGGCAACTTCTACCTGCCGCAGCTCGCCGGAGTAGGTTACTCATTCAACCCCTTTGTCTGGGACCCGGAGATTGATCCATCAGAAGGGGTTCTGCGACTGGTCTTTGGCCTGGGCACCCGTGCCGTGGACAGGCATGATGACGATTACACCCGGATTGTGGCGCTCAATGCCCCTCTGAAACGTCCGGAAGTCAGCAAGGATGATGTCCACAGGTACAGCCAGCATACTGTTGATGTTCTTAACCTGAAAAACAACACCATCGAGAGCACAGGATTTGAAACCGTTGCCAAATCAACCCCCGGACTTCCCCTTGAACTCTTTGCGGTGCGTGATAACGAAATGGAAAATCGGGCCCGGAAATACAATATTCAAAACGTGTTTTCCTGGATGCTGACCTTCAAAAATGTCTTCACCAAGACAGCTTTGATTGACGACATGAGGGATATGCTCAGCACTATTGCCAGGGCCTATGAATATCCGGTTGATATAGAGTTCGCCGTAAACTTCTCCAGTGATAATTCCTACCGGATCAACCTTCTGCAGTGCAGGCCATTTCAGGTCAAGATAGAAACAGGAGCTGCGAAACTCCCTAAAAACATTAAGGGAATAGATACTTTTCTCAAGAGCTCGGGACCAATCATAGGGCAGGCAGTTGCCAGGAAAATTGACCGAATCGTCTACATTATACCGGCAAAATACAGCAGACTGACGACTTCAGAACGTTTTTCGGTGGCCAGGCTGATCGGTGATTTAACCAACGAACTTCCTGGCGGCAAAAACACCATGATGGTCGGACCGGGACGCTGGGGCAGCAAAATGCCGGAGCTGGGTATTCCCGTTTCCTTCAGTGACATCAGAAACACCTCGGTTCTCTGTGAACTTGTCACCATGCATGAAAACCTGACTCCCGACATTTCTCTCGGCACCCATTTTTTTAATGACATTGTCGAAATGGGAATTGTCTATATGGGTATCTATCCGAATGATGACAGATACACATTTAATGAAAAACTGCTTCTGCAGGGATCTAATCTCCTGTCAAAAGTGTATAAAAAAGCAGACCGTATTGCCGAGGCAATTCATGTTGTAGATATTGATGATGCCGTAACAACGGTATTTGTCCACGCAAATACCGTCAACCAGGAGGGCATTGTTTTCCAGACAAACCATTCAAAAACCTGAGTAGTACCAATTACCATCGTAATATTTCTTTACGATTACAATCCATGGAGTGACCAATATGTGCCGATTAGCGTTAAAAACTGCAACCACCCCATTTTCCCCGTACTGTGTCCTGCAGGCAATGGAGACCATGCAGGAAGGATATGACGGCAGCGGACTGGGTCTGCTGCTTCGAGGTGTCGAATTCAAGGATTTTTCTTATCGAAGTCCTGACCCGATACTTTCGGGTGTCGCGCATACAGAAGAAGCATTGAACCGTCTCGACCAGTATATGCTGCAAAAAAAAGGTTTTACAAAAAAATATGAACACGAGTTTCAAGTTGATCTCTCAGAGATAGCGGCCACAGACCGCTATAAATATTTCACCCGCGTTTATCAGATACCAAGGCACTGGAATGCCTACAGCAAGGAGCTTATCGAACATGAATTGATGATGACCAGCCTTCATTTAAGAAAGGATGGCGCAGACCATGGCGAGGATCTCTCCATTTTTTCCTTCTGGCCGGATGTGGTCATGATCAAGGAAATAGATTGGCCCCTTGCGGTGGGCAGAGCTCTTTCTCTCGATGACGGCAGGATCAAAGCACGTGTAATCATGGCTCAGGGGCGACAGAACACCAATTATGGTGTCAACCTGCACGCCTGTCACCCTTTTTTCCTGCAGGGCATCGCCACCATGACAAACGGTGAAAACACAGCCTTCCTGCCAATCAAGGAATGGCTTGAAGGCCGGGATTTTCCGGGATATACCGGCTATCAATCTGATTCCGAGGTTTTTGCCCATATCCTGCATTATGTGATCAGGCAGCTGAAACTACCGCTGCAGACTTATAAACATGTAATTACGCCACTCAATAACAAAGAACTGGCAGCACACCCCCAGGGCGAGTTTCTCCGCGGCCTGCGCGATGTCTGCCGCCGCCTGATCATCGACGGCCCCAACGCCGTGATCGGCACCTTGCCTGACGAAACCTGCCTCCTGGTGATGGATGCCAAAAAGATGCGCCCCGCTACAGTAGGTGGCAAGCCCGGCGAATGGGCCATCGCCTCCGAGATGTGCGGAGTCGATGCCCTGGTCCCAGATCGGGATCGTTCGAAAGATTTTCAGCCCATGCGTGAACACACGATTATTATTCCTCCCGACAGACAGGAGCTAGAGATATGGTCCCAATTCGATCAGTTACCTCAGACCCAGGCAGCCTGAGCCCCAACGACCTGCCCTGGATCATTGAGCACAATGAAGACAGGTGTACCCTTTGCGGAAAATGTGCTGCCGTCTGCCCGGTCAACACCTTAAAACTTTCCTATATGCGCAAGCGGATGCCGAAGATTGTTCTCTCATCCAGCGAGCGGGGCAGTTCATACAAAACCTTCGTCGGCATCCGCCAGAACACCGATGTCGGCCAACGCTGCATCGGCTGTGGCTCATGTGCGATGGTCTGTCCCAACGCGGCGATCCACCCGATCCACAACAAGACCGATCGCTACCGGTTTCAGAATACCAAGAAAGGTGAGGCACCCACCCGTGGCGGCCGCCGCAACGAACCGGGTCCCAGTCTGCTGGATCAGATCTCTTTCAACCGGATATCAATGCTCACCGACCCGGCGCTCGATGCCGGCCGCCATGAGTTTTCCTTAAACACCCTGCTTGGCCGGGTACTGCCGCCTGAAGAATTTATCCGCCGCCAAACCACCGGCGAGTGGACCCCGCCAATCCGGGAAATCTTCCCGTTCATCATCGGCTCCATGTCTTTCGGAGCCCTGTCGCCGAATATGTGGCTGGGCCTTCTGCAGGGTGTTGCCTATTGTAATGAAGTGCTTGGTATTCCGGTAGTCATGGCCACCGGTGAGGGCGGCTGCCCACCATGGGTTTTGAAAAGCCCCTTTCTGAAATACATCATCCTGCAGATCGCCTCCGGTTATTTCGGTTGGGACGAAATCATCCGTGCCATTCCGGAGATGCAATGTGATCCGGCCGCCATCGAGATCAAATACGGTCAGGGCGCCAAGCCCGGTGATGGCGGCCTGTTGATGTGGTACAAGGTCAGCAAGCTGATTGCCCGTCTTCGTGGCGTTCCGGAAGGGGTTGATTTGCCTTCGCCGCCGGTCCACCAGACCCTTTACTCCATTGAAGAGTCGGTCATGAAGATGATCCAGACCATGTCGATGGCCTTTAACTTCAAGGTGCCAGTTTATCCGAAAATCTCCGGTTCCAACTCCGCCAAATCGGTTTTGAACAACCTGGTTAGAAACCCCTATGCCTCTGCACTGATGATCGACGGGATTGACGGCGGTACCGGCGCGGCCTACAACATCAGTATGGATGCCACCGGGCACCCGATCGCTTCCAATTTACGAGAGTGTTACCTGGACCTCTGTGCCCAGGGCAAACAGAACGAAATTCCACTGTTCGCAGCCGGTGGGGTCGGCAAAAACGGCAATGTCACCCAAAATGGTATGGCCCTGATCATGCTCGGCGCCAGCGGCGTGCATATGGGTAAATACATCATGCAGTCTGCCGCCGGCTGCCTGGGCAACGAACAAAACCGTTGTAACGCCTGTAATCTCGGGATCTGCCCGAAAGGTATCACCAGCCAGAACCCGAAAATCTACCGTCGCCTCGACCCGGATCGGGTTGCCGAGCGCGTGGCTGAGACCTTTATGTCCATCAAGACCGAGATGAAGAAAGTCATGGCGCCACTTGGTCGGTCACAAAGTCTGCCAATCGGCATGTCCGATGCCTTGGGTATCGGCAACAAGGATGCGGCTGAGCGTTTGAACATCAGATACGTGTGTTAAGAGGAACATGATATGAGTAAAGCATTAATAGTAAAAGGGCTTGATGAAAACGGCCAGCGTATCAGCTCCAAAGACTTCGAAGAGTTGATCCAGAAGGCCTTTGCCAAATCAAACAACCTGAAGCTTGAAACATATGGTCAGCACAATGTAGCCGGCCGGCTTAAAAGCGATGGCAAGCCGGTATATATCGAGATCAACGGCCCTTGTGGCCAGCGCCTCGGCAGTATGGGTATGCCCGGCACCAAGATCGTCTGCAACAATTCAGCCTCCGACGATGTCGGTTACCTGAATATCGGCGCAGAGATCACCATCAAGGGTGATGCCACCAATGGCGTCTGCAACGCCATGGCCGAAGGTAAGGTCTATATCGGCGGTTCCATCGGCGCCCGTGGCCTGACCATGACCAAATGGAATCCAGAATACAAAAAACCCGAGCTCTGGGTCCTTGGCTCGGTGGGTGACACCTTTGCTGAATTCAACTGCGGCGGCATCGGCATTATCTGCGGCATTGAGGCGAAAAACCCGCACAACGTTCTCGGTTACCGCCCCTGTGTCGGAATGGTGGGCGGCGAAATCTACTACCGCGGCAAAACCGATGATTCATACTCACGAACCAATGTCAAAGATATGGAACCGGATGACAGGCAGTGGCAATGGCTCATGGACAGGATGCCTGGTTATCTTGAAACCATCGGCAGAAAAAATCTCCTGAAAAAGCTTTCCGTGCGCAAGGAATGGAAAGTCTTAAAGGCGATTACTCCCCAGGAAAGGGCCCTGATGTTTTCAGGCCCCATGCCCATGAGCGAGTTCCGGATCAAAGTCTGGGATAAGGCTTTCGGCGGCGACCCACTCCGGGACCTGGCACCGGGTCTTGACCGGAGCCCCATCGGCCTCATCGAAACCGATGAACTGAGGCGGCGAAGACCATTCTGGGCAAATCACGAGTCCTCAGCGCCCTGCACATTTTATTGTCCGGTACACATACCCACCATTGACCGGTTACGCCTTATCCGTGACGGAAAAATGGATGAGGCCTATGAAATGATCCTCCGGCATACGCCGCTGCCCGGTTCCGTTTGCGGCGCTATCTGCCCGAATCTCTGCATGGAAAACTGCTCACGGCAAACCATTGATTCAAGCATTAATGTGGCCATGCTCGGCCGTTCGGTAAAGGACGTCCCTGCCCCCAAAGTTGCGAAAAGCCTGAATAAAAAGGTGGCGATCATCGGCGGCGGACCTGCCGGAATGAACGCTGCCTGGCAACTTGCCCAGGCCGGCGTTGAAGCACATATTTTTGAAAAGGATGACAAGCTCGGCGGTAAACTTGCCCAGGTTATTCCCTGGGACAGGCTGCCCAAGGCAACCTGGGATGCGGAAATCGACCGCTTCCTCAATATGCCAAATATAAAAGTGCATTTCGGCGTCACCATGACAAAATCGAAATTCACCGATCTCAAGAAAAAATATGATTATGTAATTATCGGCGTGGGAACCCATGAGCCCCGCAGAATTCCGTTCCCGGGTCACGAAAAAGTTATCACCGCCCTTGATTTTCTCAAATCAGCTAAATCCGACAACCCCATTAAAGTCGGCAAAAAAGTAGTTATCATCGGCGCCGGCAATGTAGGGTGCGACGTTGCCTGTGATGCCTATAAACTCGGGGCGGAACAAGTGACCCTGGTTGACATCCAGAAGCCTCTTGCATTCGGCAAGGAGAAAGCTGCAGCCGAGGCGCTGGGCGCCACTTTCCGCTGGCCGGTTATGACCAAAGAGGTAACCGACAAGGGACTGGTCACCTCCACCGGTGAATTGATTCCGGCGGATACCGTGCTCATTTCCATCGGCGATATCCCAGCCCTTTCATTTCTATCGGAGAAAATTGAGACCATCTTCGTTGGCGGCGCCCAGTGGATCAAGGCTAATGAGGCCGGCCAGACCTCGGATGAAAAAATCTTTGCAGTGGGCGATGTTGAACGTCCAGGCCTTGCAACCAATGCACTTGGCAGCGGTAAAAAAGCCGCAGCCTTCATCATTGCAACCATCAGGGGCGAAAAGTGGAAGCCCTTTGATAAAAAAGTCATTAATCTCAAGAATCTTACCCTGGAGCACTATTGCCCTGAACCCTCTTCAAACTCCGTCGAAGCCGAAGCGGACCGCTGCTTGAGTTGCGGAAAATGCCGTGACTGTCATCTCTGCGAAACCATCTGCCCGACAAACGCCATTTCCCGCCGTGAGGTTCCAACCGATGTCGGCTATGAATATTCATCCGATGCCGGCAAATGCATTGCCTGCGGATTCTGTCGCGACACCTGCCCTTGCGGCATCTGGGTCATGCAGCCCTTTTAATAACTACCCAGAAAATATTCATACAAACGCCAGCCTGAGACTGAGAATCGGGCTGGCGTTTGTTTATTTGTGAGCCCGCAGACTTCCACTCCCCGCCCCCCCCAATCCTGACAACAACGTTACCCGGCACAAGCATCTTGTTATTCAAGAGAATACTGGCCTTTTGCCGATTTTTTTTTTACTATAGGATCATTATTAAGGTGTGATCTGCACATTCATGGTAAAAATTGTTCTATATGCTTGATTACAAACTAAAAAAAGAATCCACAAAAGTTTGGCATTATGCCTTGGCTATGGCTTTAGGCTGGTCGATAATTGTTGTCGCGTCTCTTGTCTGGAATCTGAAACTGTACACCGCGGAAAACCTGCAGATTGCCTTGAATGTTGCCCGCACCCATCTTGAAAAAGACCTCCTCTACCGAAAATGGAACACCCAGCACGGCGGCGTATACGTTCCAATCACCACCAAAACACCCCCCAACCCCTATATGGATGACCAGCCCAACCGGGACATCAAAACCTCAGACGGCCAAAGCCTTACCCTGATGAATCCTGCCTACATGACCCGCCAGGTTTATGAACTGGGCATGGTGAAGCATCAGGTTGACGGACACATTACAAGCCTTAACCCTCTCCGTCCGGAAAACATTGCCGATCCATGGGAAGCGGAAGCACTCAGGGCCTTTGAAGCCGGAGCCAAGGAGTTTCACGCGGTAACAAAATTTAACGACAAAGATGTAATGCGCCTGATGATTCCCTTGCGTACCGAAGAGGATTGCCTGAGTTGTCACGCGGAGCAGGGATACGATGAAGGCGACATCCGCGGCGGGATCAGCGTCACCGTCCCCATGGAACCTTTCTGGACCGCGAAACAACAAACCACCAGAAACATCTGGACTGGGCACGTTCTTTTCTGGCTCCTGGGACTGCTGGGCGCCGGGCTGAATTTCATCAGCCTGAACAAACGCATTGCCGAACGAAAAGATTCAGAAATTGCCCTGGAAAACAGCGAGGCACGCTTCCGGGAACTTTTCGACCGGATGAGCAGCGGCGTTGCGGTCTTTAATGCAATAAATAATGCCGAAGATTTTATTTTTGTGGATATCAATAAGGCCTCTGAACATATCGAAAGACTTTCCCGTGAAGAGGTGATTGGAAAAAGTGTCGTGGAGGTTTTTCCAAGCATCAAAGAATTCGGCCTGTTTGAAGTTCTGCAAAAGGTATGGCGGACTGGTGAGACGGCCCAACACGGCGCTAAGGAGTATAAAGACAACCGAATCAGAGGCTGGCGGGAAAACTTTGTCTACAAACTTCCCTCCGGGGAGGTTGTTTCCATTTACAGAGACATGACCCGGGCCAAGCTTGCTGAAGAAAATCTCCAGCAGGCACAGAAGATGGAGGCCATCGGCACCCTGGCCGGCGGTGTTGCGCACGATTTCAACAATATCCTTACCGCAATTATCGGCTACGCGGAGCTTTCACTGATCAGCACCCCGCAGGAAAGCAATATTCATGGCCATCTTGAAAAAATCGTCAAATCAGGAAAACGCGCCACCGATCTGGTAAAACAAATCCTTACCTTCAGCAGACAGACCGACCAGGAACGAAGGGTGCTGCTTTTACAACCGGCAATAAAAGAAGCGCTCAAGCTGCTCCGGGGAACGCTTCCGACAACCATTGAAATTCATCAGGAGATTGAGACTGACTGCGATCCAGTGCTGGCTGACGTAACCCAGATCCATCAGGTTATCATGAATCTCTGCACCAACGCCTATCATGCCATGCGTGAAAAAGGCGGCGTCCTTTCCGTAAAACTCAAAGAAGTAAAGTTTGACGAGAATCACCCTTCAAAGCATCCGGAACTGGGGCCTGGGAAATATGCGCAGATCTCGGTCAGGGACACCGGGCACGGAATGGATAAAGAGACCTTGTTGCGTATCTTCGATCCTTATTTCACCACTAAAAAACACGGCGAGGGGACAGGCCTGGGGTTGGCCACGGTGCACGGAATAATAAAAAACCATGAAGGTGTTATCGATGTTGTAAGTGCTCCGGATAAAGGAACAACATTTACCTTGTATTTTCCCATTGTCGAAGATAAAAACCGTTACGAGCACATAATAACTTCCAAACCTTCTTTATCAAAAATTGCCGGGAGAATCCTGCTTGTTGATGATGAAGAGTCTATTTCCCAGCTGGGAGAAAAAATCCTTCGCCTGATCGGCTGCAATGTCTCTGCGTTTACCGACAGCCTTGAAGCCTTCGAAGCTTTTAAGGCCGAACCGGATAATTTCGACATTATCATGACCGACCAGACCATGCCCGGACTCACCGGAATCGAACTCTCACGGAAAATCCTTGAGATGCGGCCGGACATCCCGATCATTCTCTGTACAGGCTTCAGCGAAATAGTCAACGAACAGCAAGCCAAGGAACAAGGGGTTGCCGAATTCATCATGAAACCACTGACTATCCATTCCATTACCGAAGCAGTCAGAAGGGCGCAACAGAAAATCAAGGCATAGATGCCGGCACATGATTCACGCCGCACCATCCCTCCTCTGACAACAACGCTATCCAGGATAATTCATGAAATACACCTGAAGCATAGCGGCGATTATATCAGGAAATGCTTATGGCAAAAAACGACGCGGAACTCTTCATCCTCAAGGACGCCGTGGACAATGCCGGTGAAGCCTTCATCACCATTGACAAGGATTCCACTGTCCTGTTTTTCAACAAGGCGGCCGAATCAGTGTTTGGATACAGTCAAAAGGAAGTGCTGGGAAAACCCCTGGCAAATATCCTTGGCCCGGCCTGCCGCGAAGGCCATGAGCATGCGGTCCGCAGATATATCCAGACCGGCCAGGGCAAACTAATCGGCCACACCACAGAATTTCTGGCAATGCGCAAGGGCGGCGAAACGTTTCCCGCAGCGATTTCATTTTCCGTTGCCAGGGTGAATGATGCACTCTACTTTACCGGCATTGTACGGGACCTTTCGGAACAGCAGAACCTGCAGAACAAGTTGATCAACGCCGAAAGACTTGCGGCGTTAGGCCAGACTGTTGCGGAAATCACCCATGAAATAAAAAACCCCCTGACCATAATCGGCGGCTTTGCCAGGCGCCTTGCCAAAAACGAACAGAATGCGCAGAACGCCGAGAAGCTCAATATCATCGTCAGTGAAGTGGACCGGCTAGAAAATCTTCTCAAAGGCCTCAAAACCTACTACACCCCGCAGATCCTCAATTTGAAAAGATTTGATCTCTGCCGGATTATCGACGAGGTCCATGCCCTGGTCTCAGATGAATGCCGGAGCAAGAAAATCGACCTGGAAATAAAACTCCATGACACCTGCATCCTCATCGAAGGGGATGAGGAAAAACTCAAGCAGGTGCTGATCAATGTCGTCAAAAACAGCATTGAAGCATCCGGGGACGGCGGCAAGCTCTCCATAGAAACCAGGTATGTTGAAAACACCGCGGAAATTGCAGTACGCGACTCAGGACCGGGAATCCCTGAAGCAATGAAGAAAAAGATCTTTGAACCTTTTTTCACCACCAAGCAACAGGGAACCGGCCTGGGGCTTGCTGTTTCAAAAAGAATTGTTGAAGGCCATGCCGGAAGCTCTTTTACCATTGAAAGCGAAGAAGGACGGGGGACGGTGGTGAAGATTGCCCTGACTAGATACTAGCCATACCACAATTGAGGCGTCCTTGATTATTCTCCTTGAAAGGGGGTCTCATATTGGGAGGTATTTGAAATATCGAATATTGAACCAGGAATTTCGAATAAAGAAGTGAAGATTATAAATAAAGCTATACGTTACAAGTCAGGAAGGGTTGTCAAAACGGTTCGGGTAAAAAGGAATATCTAAATATTTGTAATTTTCCTTCATCATTCGTCATTCGTCATTCGTCATTCCTTGATCGATATTCTGCGGTTCTATTAATCTTGAATCATCCTGAACAGGTTAAATCATGACAAACGATTCCTGTAATCCTCATAGGAAAACTTGCGGACGATTTCGGTTGTGCCAGATTGAGGATCATAAATCGCGATGGACGGCAATCTCACACCGTTAAAGGTATTGTTCTTGACCATGGTGTAATGGCCCATGTCTTGAAAAACAAGCTTCTGGCCGATTTCCAGGGGCTTGGGAAACGAATAATCGCCGATGACATCGCCGGCCAGGCAGGTCAGGCCGCCCAGCCGAAAGGTATGGTTAAACTCCCCCGGCTTGCCGGCCCCGACAATTTCCGGACGATAGGGCATTTCAAGAACATCCGGCATATGGGCCGCAGCCGACGTATCAAGGATGGCGATATCCATCTCATTCTTTACAATATCCAGCACCCGGGTCACCAGCACCCCGATATTGAGCGCAATGGCTTCCCCCGGTTCAAGATAGACCTGTACCCCGTACTTTTCTGCAAAATCGGTGATCAACCCACAGAGCAGATCAATATCATAATCGGCCCGGGTGATATGATGGCCACCGCCGAAATTCACCCAGTCCATCTGTTTGAGCCAGGGGCCGAATTTTTCCTCAACCGCTGCAAGGGTATTTTGGAGCGCATCGGCATTCTGTTCGCAAAGGGCATGGAAATGCAACCCGGAAATGCCACTCAGCTTATCCGGTTGAAAGTTCTCTCTTGTCACGCCAAGACGTGAGTATCTGCCGCAGGGATTATACAGGTCGGTCTCCACCTCGGAATATTGCGGATTGATACGGATACCGCAGGATATATTTTTTTTGATGCCGGCAACCTTGTCCCTGAAAAATCCCCATTGGGAAAAGGAATTGAAGACGAGATGATCGGCATACCCGGCAATCTCAGCAAACTCCTCTTCCCTGTACGCCGGGACATAGACATGCACCTCACTGCCGAATTCCTCCCGGGCAAGACGCGCCTCGTCCAGCGAACTGGCTGACGCGCCCACAAGATACTTGCTGATCTGCGGGAACAGGCTGAACATGGCAAATCCCTTGAAAGCCAGGAGAATCCTGCAGCCGGTTCGTTTCTGAACCGAATCGATTATCCTGAGGTTTTCCTCCAGCTTGCCGCGATCGCAGACATAACAAGGAGTTGGTATATTATTTAAATCAATCTGCATGGTAACTACATTTCTTTAATCTGCCAGGGAAGGCCATGAATCATGAGCTTGTCCATGAACGGATCAGGATCCAGCTCTTCCACATTAAATACTCCGGGCTTTCGCCATACCCCGTTTACTATGAGCATGGCGCCGATCATCGCCGGCACCCCGGTGGTGTATGATATGGCCTGTGAGCCCACTTCCCGGAAACATTCCTGATGATCACAGACATTATAGATGAATATTTTTTTGGCCTTGCCGTCTTTTTTCCCATCGATAAGGCAGCCGATGCAGGTCTTACCCCTGGTGGAAGCGCCCAGGGACGAGGGTTCGGGCAGCACGGCTTTCAAAAACTGCAGAGGGATAATCTCTTTTCCTTCATAGATAATTGGATCGATCCGGGTCATCCCGACATTCTGCAGCACTTCAAGATGCCGCAGATAATTTTCGGAAAATGTCATCCAGAACCTGATACGTTTCAGGCCCTTGATATTTTTTACCAGGGATTCCAATTCCTCGTGATACATCAGGTAGGCTTCCTTGGGGCCGATTGCCGGAAAATCAAAGGTCTGATGGATTGACAAGGGATCGGTTTCCAGCCATTGACCGTTTTCCCAGTATTTGCCCCTGGCGGTGACTTCACGGATATTTATTTCCGGATTGAAATTGGTGGCAAAGGGATGGCCGTGATCACCGGCATTGGCATCCAGAATATCGATATAATTGATCTCGTCAAAATGATGCTTCCGGGCATAAGCGCAGAAAATATTGGTCACCCCGGGATCAAAGCCGCAGCCGAGAAGCGCCATGAGGCCTTTTTCCCGGAACCGCTCCTGGTAGTCCCACTGCCATTTATAGCAGAACTTGGCCTCGTCCGGCGGCTCATAATTTGCCGTATCCAGATAATCCACCCCGGTGGCAAGGCAGGCATCCATGATCGACAAATCCTGATACGGCAACGCGACATTGACCACCAGTTGGGGCTGATACTGCTTGATCAATTCAATTAACTCAGGGGTGTTGTCCGCATCAATTTGCGCGGTTTTTAATGAACCGCCGACCTGTGCATTTATTTTATCGCACTTATCAACGGTCCTGCTGGCAAGGACTATTTCGTCGAACACCTCAGGAACCTGGGTGCATTTATGGGTGACCACACCGCCGACGCCGCCGGCGCCGATAATCAGAACTTTACTCATTTATTTCACCATAATGACTTGACGTAAAAGGCTCGATCATGCTAGATTCGGGCTGCTTTTAAATTTAGCGGGCCATTAGCTCAATTGGTAGAGCATCTGACTCTTAATCAGCAGGTTCCCGGTTCGAGTCCGGGATGGCCCACCAGAAATTTCTAAAGGGTTGCGATATATATCGCAACCCTTTTTTTATGTCTACTGAAAAGCATTACACACTCGCCCCCCAAATATCACTATT
>JAHJJF010000040.1 GCA_018823135.1 Pseudomonadota bacterium | reverse complement strand
GTTCCCTCTGGAAATCCGCTGCCATCACTGTAATTCGGCATATCAGTTCGGTAAGGAAGATTTGATGACGCTTGAAGACTAGGAGCGTTATTGTTCTGACGACTCATGTACCTTTTTGAAATCATTGAGTATTTTGTCGCGGTTGTTTCTTTGCTGGTTGAGGATCACCACAAAGGGATCGAGTTGGCCTCTGGCTTCAAAATATCCGGCATAGGAGTAGATGCCTTGCAGATTTCCCGATTTCATCCGAATGTCATGCCTGGTCGGCAGCAGCTCGGCATAAGGTTTAAACTTTTCTAAGATTTTAAGCATGGCGCTTGCGGTAATCAGATTTTTTCTGGATAGCCCGGAACCCTCCTGGCAGGTGAAATCATAATCCATAAGACCGATTTTTTCGCTGAGATAGCCGCTCATGGCTTTCCGGCCCTTTTCCCAGGTGGCAGGATAGCCGAACTGCTTTGCGCCCATGATCAGAAAGATCTGGTTGGCAATGAAGTTGTTGGAGTAGAGCAGCAACTCCGGAATGATTTCTGCAAGCGTCTTGCTGGAAGTATGTGCATACATTGGTTCAGCCTGCTCCGGGGCCTTGCCGAGGCGAATGACGCCGTGGCCGGCAATACCTATTATCTGCTGGAAGGCGCGGAACAGTTCTCCTGTTAAGGCAATACTGTCTGCAGAATTCTGTGCAATGTTGATCCGGTGCATCCCCGGCGGCTGTAAATCTGCCCCGAGTTTTTTCATGATCGGCAATAATGGTGTCTGCGGTTCGGCAGAGCGGATTATGCCGTTCTCCATAACCTCAATGTTTATCGTGTTGAAATTCACTGCCAGGGCGCTGTTTGCAGCATCGTAAGGATTCTGGGAATTAAGGCTGCCGTCTACGATATTGGTCAAATCAAAAAGAGAGGTGTCAACGATGATGTCGTTTATCTGAGTAAGACCTCTTGATGTGAGGGCCTCAAGTATCAGGGGGATTTCTTCAGAAATGAGAAACGGGTCGCCCATTCCCTGGATGATTAAATCGCCGCTGCCGTTTGTAAAAAAACGGGTCTGAAAACGGAAATTTTCGCCCAAAAGATCAAATGCGGTTAAGGCCGTGGCAATTTTCCAGATGCTTGCCGGGATGAGTAGGGCCTCGGGATTATGTGATTTGATAATTGTCTTGTTTCTGGTGAGGATTACCCCACCGTTATCAATCAAAGAAGTGATGGAATCATTGGCATAAGTCGGATCAGGCGTCAGGAACAAAAGCAGAAGAAATAAGGCTGAACAGTACTGAAAAAACACATGGGCTTTTCCGTGCTGGAAAGGACCATGTGTTGTTTTAAAATGCAGGCGCATCAAACTTTCGGAAGGTTCTTTGTTGCCGCGGCAATTGCTTCAGCCGGGTATTCATAATTATGGAGATCGCCTGCATAATATTTATCATAGCTTGCAAGATCCAGCAGACCGTGTCCGGAAAAATTAAAAAGAATTGTTTTGGGATCGTCCTTATCGATCATTGCCTCGTCAATGGCGCTTTTAATTGCATGGCAGGTCTCAGGCGCAGGAATAATACCCTCGGTCTGGGCAAAGAGCACGCCGGCCTTAAAGCATTCAAGCTGCGGAACACTTACCGGCTCAATCAGTTTTTCCCGGGCCAGGGCGCTCAGAATCGGTGACATGCCGTGATAGCGCAGGCCTCCTGCATGAATGCCCGGCGGGATAAAGTCATGTCCCAGAGTATACATATACAAAAGCGGCGTCATTTGCGCCGTATCGCCGAAATCATAGGCAAGCAGGCCGCGGGTCAGTGTCGGGCAGGAAGTCGGCTCAACGCCTACGAAGCGAATTTTTTTCCCCTCAAGTTTGTCGGTGATGAACGGGATGGCGATCCCGGCAAAATTGGAGCCGCCGCCGCAGCAACCAATAACAACGTCAGGATATTCGCCGATCATTTCCATCTGTTTTTTTGCTTCAAGGCCGATGATCGTCTGGTGCAGGATCACATGGTTCAGCACCGAACCAAGGGCGTATTTGGTGTCGTCGCGTGAAGCGGCATCTTCTAATGCCTCACTGATCGCAATTCCCAGAGATCCCGGGGTGTCAGGATCTTTTGCAAGAATCGACCGGCCGTAGTTGGTGGTGTTGCTGGGGCTGGCAACGATACTGGCGCCATAGGTATTCATCATGCTTTTGCGGTAGGGTTTCTGATCATAGGAAACCCGGACCATATAGACCATGCATTCCAGACCGAATTTATGCGCCGCAAAGGCAAGGGCGCTGCCCCATTGCCCGGCGCCGGTTTCCGTGGCAAGCCGCTTGACCCCTTCTTGTTTATTGTAATAGGCCTGGGCCACGGCGCTGTTGGTTTTATGGCTGCCGGAAGGAGAAACCCCTTCATTTTTGAAATAGATCTTTGCCTTGGTGCCAAGGGCCTTTTCAAGGTTTGTGGCGCGCACCAGAGGTGAAGGACGCCAGATCTGATATATCTCCTGAACTTCTTCAGGGATTGCAATGAGCCGCTGGTCGCTCATTTCCTGTTCAAGAAGACCCATGGGAAAGAGTACTGATAATTTTTCCGGGCCCATGGGTTCCTTGGTTTCAGGATCAAGGGGAGGTTTCAGGCCGTTTGGGATTTCAGGAATGATATTATACCAATGAGTAATTCGCTGATCATCGGGCAGATAGACGCATTTTGGTGCCATGAATTTCTCCTTTGCTCAATGTTATATTAAAGAATGATTATATTAATTTATGTTGAGTATTGATTCCATAAAAATTCGATTTTTTCTGTTTAGAAAAAAGGCTTGCACGTAAAGTGCTCAAACAATATTGACATTGACCACCGCCTATAATATGTTCCTTTGCCTTGGCAATTGATCCTTTATTTTGAATAAATTAAAGAAATCCATTTATTTTTACAGTATATTGCCCTCTTAAAAATAGTATAGCCCTGAAGAATTTTCAGTTGTTTTATGATGTGCAGGCGGAAAAGAGTTTAGATCCATAAATAATATTAAAGATCCCTGGTATCACCCATGTTAGCAAAATTACAAGACAGCCTGAAAAAATCCATAGCCGCAAAAGAGGCATTTGCCAAAGACCAGGGCAAAAACATTATTACCCTTGTCGAAAAAATCATTGCCACCATGCATGAGGGCGGAAAACTGCTTATCTTCGGAAACGGCGGCAGCGCCGCAGATGCCCAGCATATGGCGGCTGAATTCATTAATCGTTTTCTGATTAACCGCGCCCCTCTTCCGGCAATTGCCCTGACCACCGACACTTCAGTTATCACCAGCATTAGTAATGACTTTTCCTATGATGATATTTTTGTAAAACAGATCCAGGCCCTGGGCAAAAAAGGCGATCTGGCCCTGGGTATTTCCACCAGCGGTAATTCACCAAACGTCGTCAAGGCTGTTGAAACGGCGATGGACATGGGGATTTACACCGCGGTGCTCACCGGCGGTACCGGCGGCATATTGATTGATAAAGCGGATTTATGCCTGAATGTGCCCACAAGTTTTACGCCAAATATTCAGGAGTCTCATATCTGGGCTATTCACCTTATCTGCCAGCTGGTTGAAGAAGCGATTTTTGGCGGAGACCGTGCATGAAGGATATCAAGCCCTTTAATCTCGATGGTCTTAAAACCTATTCGATTCATGACCGGCCAAGCAAGGTGACTATTGACCATTTTGCCAAACCGCTTACCGCCGGTGCAACCATTGAGCAATATCTGCAATCCTTGCCTGCACAGCTCATGGGGGTTGATTTCCCGGATCTTGTCGAAAGGATTGCCAAGGCGCATCTTGCTGGAAAACCCGTGATCGTCGGCATGGGAGCCCATGTTATCAAGGTCGGGCTTAACCCGCTGCTCATCGATCTCATGGAAAAGTCGGTGATCACCGGCCTGGCAATGAACGGCGCCTGTATTGTCCATGATACGGAAATCGCCATCTCCGGGCAGACCTCCGAGGAAGTCGAGCAGGTCATCGGCTCCGGGGCATTCGGCGCTGCAAAAGAGACCGGCGAAATCATCAATGAAGCCATTCGCCTGGGTGCGGAAAAGGATAAAGGCCTGGGGGAGGCTGTGGGCGAGTATCTGGTGAAAAATGATTTTCCCCATAATAATATGAGTCTGCTGGCCAATGCGTACCGGCTGAACATCCCGGTAACCGTTCATGTGGCGCTGGGTACAGACATTGTACACATCCATCCAACGGCGGACGGTGCGGCAATCGGCAAAACCAGCATGCAGGATTTCAAGAGATTCTGCACCATGGTGGCTGATCTTGATCAGGGGGTGTATCTGAATATCGGTTCGGCGGTTATCCTTCCGGAAGTTTTTTTAAAAGCCCTCACCGTGGTCCGCAATCATGGTCATCAGGTGAATACCTTCACCACCGCCAATTTTGATTTTATCAGGCAATACCGACCCATGACCAACGTCGTGAACCGGCCCACTGCAGCCGGCGGCAAAGGATTTAATATTACCGGGCACCATGAACTGATGATTCCGTTGCTAATAGCAGCCGTCCTGGGCCGGATCAATAATTAAACAGACTTTTAGATAGCGTAGACTTCGAAAAGTCCTTAGTCCCAAAGAAGGAGGGCTAAGTAAAAAATTTGATATGCAGGTAAGCGACCCGCAGGTGAGACTCCGGGGAGTATTGGTGTCGAAGAAGCGGAGGCATACATTTGGTATGTCGAGCATTTTTCGTACCCGAGACGCCCTGCAGGAAGTGCCCTTGGGGTGCGACACAGCAGATCGATTTTTTTTACGACGCCATCAGAAAATGCCTTTATATGATTTTAGATGCCGGTCCTGCGGCGAAGAGTTTGAAACACTGGTAATGGGCAGTGATAAACCAATCTGCCCCAAATGTGAGAGTGAAGACCTGGAAAAGCTGATGTCGGCCTTTTCGCACCGTTCCGGAGGAAGTGGCAGATCAAGTGAATCTTCCGGCGGTTCATCTTCCAAATGTTCTGGATGTGCAGGCGGAAGCTGCAGTACCTGCTGATTGTAAGCGATCACATGGCACAGCATCTGCCTCCCCCTGTAATCCTTTACAGGGTGCATCGCGCTGATTAGAGATAGAAGTTTAGAATTTTACCTGAAGGAATAGATTAATGCAGAAAACAATTAAGATCGGAACCCGGGCAAGCCTGCTGGCGTTGGCCCAGAGTACCTTGATCAAAAGCCTGATTGAAGCGCAATACCCGGACACCACTGTTGAATTGGTCAAGATCATCACCAAGGGCGACAAGATTCTTGATGTGCCCCTTGCCATGGTTGGTGGAAAGGGCCTTTTTGTCAAAGAAATCGAAGAAGCCATGCTGCGCGGCGAGATAGACATTGCCGTGCACAGCATGAAAGACGTGCCCTCTGATCTGCCGGATGGTCTGCATATCGGCATCGTCACCAAGCGTGAAAATCCCCATGATGCATTTATCTCGAATACATATGAGACCCTCCAGGACCTGCCGCAGGGTGCAAAAGTCGGCACCAGCAGTCTCAGGCGCAGAGCGCAACTCACCGTCGCCCGTCCCGACCTGCGTATCGAGGATCTGCGCGGCAATCTCGATACGCGTCTTCGTAAACTTGATGAAGGGATGTATGATGCGATCATCCTTGCTGCGGCCGGATTGAATCGTCTGGGTTTGAGCCATCGGGCCAGATCGTATTTTACTGCCGAAGAAATGCTGCCGGCAGTGGCTCAGGGTGCAGTGGGAATCGAGTTGCGGATTGCTGATCAGGAATTACTGGATGGCCTGGCATTCCTCAATGATCAGGAAACCACCTATGCGGTCCATGCTGAGCGCGGTTTTCTGCAGCGCCTTGAAGGAGGATGCCAGGTACCCATTGCCGGGTTTGCAGAACTGGTGGGCGATACATTGCATCTCACCGGTCTTGTTGCGGCAGTCGATGGTGGCATCGTGTTGAAGAAGAAGGCAAGCGCTGATCCTTCCAAGGCAAAGGAAATGGGTGTTGAACTTGCCGAGGCCCTGTTGGATCTGGGAGCCAAGGAAATCCTTTCGGAAGTGTATGGCAACGACGTCAAATAAAGATATATAGAAAACTGTCCGGCAGCACCCCATACGGAGTCTCGCAGGCTCGCTTACCTGTCCACGATCATGCCGTCCAGCATACAGATGTATAGCTGGCCATCCTGCTCGAAGTCTGCGCTTATCTGCGAACATATGGAGCACTGCCGAACAGTTATAGTTCAAGGGTTTTTAGCTAGTTCGGCATTACGCGGAATAGTAACAAATAAATAAGCATAGACAATTTTTACGCGGTTTTTTTGTTGTATCTGAACCGCGTTTGATACAGGCGGAAAAATGACAAATGAAGTAACAGGCGGTTCCGTGCAGCAGAAAAAAGGCAAAGTATATCTGGTGGGCGCCGGTCCCGGCGATACGGATCTTATTACTGTTAAAGGTTTGAGTTTCCTGGAAAAGGCGGAAGTTGTCATCTATGACTATCTTGCCAGTAAAAAACTTTTGAAGCACGTTCCCAAAGACGCGGAATTTATTTATGCCGGAAAAAAAGGGGGTTCAAAACATACCCATACCCAGGAAGAAATCAACCAGATGCTTGTTGACCGGGCTCTTGCCGGAAAACGCGTCGTGCGCCTCAAGGGCGGTGATCCTTTTATTTTCGGAAGGGGTGGCGAGGAGATCGAGGAAATTGTCAAGCACGGCATCCCCTTTGAGGTTGTGCCCGGCGTCACTTCAGCCACTGCTGCGGCAACCTATGCCGGGATCCCGATTACCCACCGGGGCTATACCGCCTCCGTCGCCTTTATCACCGGGCATGAAGACCCCACCAAAGAAACCAGCAACATTGCCTGGGATAAAATTGCCACCGGGATCGGCACCCTGGTTTTTTACATGGGAATCAAGAACCTGCCGACGATTACTGAAAAGCTCATCAAGAATGGCCGCAG
>JAHJJF010000039.1 GCA_018823135.1 Pseudomonadota bacterium | reverse complement strand
GAGCCCGATATCCTCATTATCTGCGTGCCGACGCCACTTACCAAGAATCGTGAACCTGACATGCAATATATCGAGGCAACCGGAAAAAGCATTGCCAGGACACTTCGCGCCGGCCAGCTTGTTATCCTTGAAAGCACGACCTACCCGGGAACAACGGTTGAAGTGCTGCAACCGATCCTGGAAGAAACCGGCCTCAAAGGCGGAGTTGATTTTGCCTTGGCGTTTTCGCCGGAAAGAGAGGATCCGGGCAACCCGAAATTCGCAACCGCCAATATTCCCAAGGTCGTTGGTGGCATTGATGCCGATTCAACGCGTATCGCCCAGAAAGCTTACAGCATATCTCTTGAGAAGGTGGTTCCGGTGTCCTCAACCCAGATAGCCGAATTGACGAAGCTTTTGGAGAATATCTTCAGAAGTGTCAATATCGCTCTGGTTAACGAACTCAAGATGTTGTGTCATCGCATGGATATTGATGTCTGGGAAGTCATACAGGCTGCAAGCACCAAACCCTTTGGTTTCATGCCTTTTTACCCCGGTCCGGGTTTGGGCGGGCATTGTATCCCCATTGATCCCTTTTATCTGACCTCCAAGGCGCGGGAATTTGATTTTCCGACAAAATTCATCGAATTAGCAGGAGAAATCAACTCTGCAATGCCTTATTATGTTATTCAGCGAACGGTTGAAGCATTAAACGAACACGGAAAGACCATCAAGGGAGCAAAAGTTCTTCTTCTGGGGGCGGCGTATAAAAAAGATGTTGATGATTGCCGTGAATCACCTTCATTCAAGTTAATGGAACTGCTGTATCAAAAAGGCGCGGAAGTCATGTACAATGACCCGCACATCCCGGCTTTAAAGCCGGTGAGGCGATATTCATATGAATTAACCAGTACTCCCTTAACCAAAGAAAACCTCTCTTCCGTTGACTGCGTGCTTGTGGCCACCGATCATTCAGCATATGATTATGATTTTATTCTTGAGCATGCAAAACTCCTGGTTGACACACGGAATGTTTTTGGCGGTAAAAAAGGAACGGAAGGCAAGGTTGTCCCTGCGTAATCATTATTTTTATTGTTGAAAACGCTGTGAGCGGATAAATATAAAAGATACTAGTGATGGATCAGGTCAGGGTAATAATTTTGGCGGATGCTAACGCGTTAATTTTTAATGGAATGCAATAAAATAAAGATGCTTGATTCGGGTAAAGCAGTGCAAGAAAACCCCAGCAGTGAACTGCAGGAAAGCAGGCGGGAAGTCAAGCGGCTGGTAAAAAACTGGCGCGCCCTGCTTGATATCATGCCGGACATGGTCTTCCTTATTCGGGAGGATTATATCATTGAGTATATGAATACCAATGCCATAATGTCTTTTGGGGACCTGCGAGAAAAAATCTGCTTCGAAGGGTTGCATCACGCAAAAAGCCCCTGTATCGGGGCCTGCCCGGTCAAGATGGTCAAGCGTGAAGATTCCAGAGGCTCGGCTGAGAGTCTCGAAATGGAGATCGGCGATAAAATTGTTGAATATAATTTTGTGCCCTTTCATGGATATAAAGGCGACTGCCTGATTTTGGTCAACATGCGTGATATTACCCAGCGCAAAAGCCAGGAACAGGAAATTGCCGCTTTTAACCATAACATCGAAGATATTCTCCTTTGTAAAATTGAGGAGCTGAACGAAAGTGAAAAGACCAGGAATCACCTGGCCGACCAGGTTGGCGCGCTCATGAATCAGCTTAAAGTTCTTGAGTATTCCGACGAGATGGTTGGAAGCAGCAAGGCTCTCAGAAAAATTAAAGATATGGTGTCGCAGGTTGCCATGTCGGATGCGACCATCCTGATAACCGGTGAATCCGGGACAGGTAAAGAACTTGCGGCAAACCTTATCAGGAAATGCAGCAATCGCCACAGCAAGCCTTTTCTTAAGGTGAACTGTAACAGCATTAATGACAACCTGCTTGAAAGCGACCTGTTCGGCTATGAAAAAGGCGCCTTTACCGGAGCCGTGGCGCGAAAGAAAGGGAAATTTGAAATCGTTGACGGCGGCACGATATTCCTTGATGAAATAGGCGATATCAGCCCCAAGATGCAGTCTTCTCTCTTAAGAATTCTGCAAAACGGTGAAATAATCCGGGTTGGCGGAACTGAGGCCATTCATGTTGACGTACGGATCATTGCCGCAACTAATATTGATCTTGCAAAAGCCGTAAAAGAAGGGAATTTTCGATTGGATCTGTATTATCGCTTGAATATCATAAATATCACGACCCCATCCTTGCGAGAAAGGAAAGACGATATTCTTGATCTTGCCACTCATTTTGTCAGGCATTACCGAAAGGCCTTTAAAAAGGAAATAGACTTTATGCCGAATTCGGTGATTGACAAGCTGCTTTCTCACGACTGGCCGGGAAATGTCAGGGAGCTTGAAAATGTTATTCAGCGAGCGGTGTTAATGGCTCAGAACAATACGATCACCGAGCGGGATATTCATTTTGACCAGGGAATGGGGGGGGCGGTGCAGGGTGGGATTTTCGGACCTTTTGAGGAAAGGGTTTCCAGGGAGCCATTAAAGACGCTGCTCGGCGATATCGAATGCACGATCATCAAAAACACCCTGGATAAATACGAAGGAAATGTCCAGGAAGCTGCAAAAATTCTTAAAGTAGGCAAAACCGCCCTGTATGACAAAATGAAACGACATGGGTTGTCAGGCAAGCCAGGGAAAAATTAAAAACTCAGATGCGTTGGCTCTGATTTTGCATACATATTATACTAAAATTTCACCAGGGATTTTCAGTGTGGCTTTAGGAGGCCATCTCCTTTATTTCTTGTAATTTAATTTTACTAATTTTTGTGTGCGAAACGAATGAAAGAAACCCATAAGCTGACCAAATCATGTCCACATTGGATTAAAGAAAACGGCCTCAAGGAATGCAATATTTCAAAAGGTGGGTTGTATATTCCAATGCCGGACCATATCCAGACTTATTGTCTTTCTCTTCAGTATGATAGGTGCAATCATTATATCAGGGAATACGAGCTGTTGCAGGACCGCATGATGCTCGAAACCTCTGAGGCCAGCGACCGCAGACTGTATCGTCGTATCGACGGCAGCTATTCCCTTTTCCTGTCGCCTTTTGAGGGCATGGGGTTGCAGAAGGAGATTGTCGAAAAAGAGGCGAAAACCATTGATATCAGTCTCGGCGGCATGCAGATCCAGAGCTATGACAGGATTCCCACCCAACAAATGATGGCATTTAAATTCGGTTCTGATTTCACCATGGATTCCATCACCGGCATCGGTGAAGTTCGCTGGTGTACTGATGCTCAAAAGGATGAAGGATTTTTAGCCGGCATTGCCTTTACTTTCCTGAATGAAGACATGAAAATTGTCTTGCGGAACCGTATCAGTTCTTCTTTGATGTAGTCGTGTCACTTTCCTTTCGGGGTTGTTAATCCCTGCCAATCGCTTTTTCCCGGACTTTTCGAGCATTCTTCCTGTTAAGCGGACAATTTTCCTCGGCGCAGGAAAATGTTCTTATGTCAATAAAGATCGTTCTTTCAGTGTGTTATGCAGTTTTCGATATATTGTATTCCGCAAACCCGAACGAAACAATGAATCAATTCCAGGAATTAATTCCAAAATATTAAAAAATCTGCTTTTTTTTGAGAAAAAGCCGTTATGGGAAAGCTCAAGAAAGAGGCAAGCAGGAAAAATTTACAGTCTGACGTCAGGTCCGCCCTATAAATTCAGTTTGATGCGCAGGAACAGATTGCCCGTGGCTCGCAGACTTTGTTTGCCAGGAGCGGGGGGGCTGCAATTGAGGATTTTTACAATTGATCAATAATGAAATTGAATGAATTTGATGGTGATGTTATTCTGTCATAGGGGTCCTGGAAGATATTGCATCAATGGCCGAGCCGGTCTACTCCCGACTGCAAAGCATGCCGCAAATTCACCTTTTTTGCGGGATGCTAAGACGGATATCATAATGACAGTTTGTATCGATTGGCATCGAGCTTTTACTTATTTAGGTGCTCACCAGCTCAACCCGTGAAATATTCGGGCGAGTTTTTTTTTGCAGTAAATTGTTGTGTTAAGCCTTTCATCCTTTCAATCAATAGGCTATCTTTTACTGGGCGTCTTGAAAAATCCAAAAAAATAAAGGCAAGTAAATATTATGAAATTATCAGTAAGTCGTTTTTTGGGAATCAGGGTTCTGGCTTCAATTTTTGTTCTCATTCTTGTGTTAAGCGGGTGCTCTAATTCGGAAGAGAAAAGCCAGAAGTATTACAGTAAGGCCATGGAGTTTGTGGCTGCAGCTGATTATAAAGCTGCAGTGATTGAATTTAAGAACGCCGTACAGGCCAATCCGAAACATGCCGAAGCCAGATACCAGCTGGGGCTTGCTCATTTAAGTTTGAATGAACCAAGAGAGGCATTTGCTGCGTTGAATGTTGCCGCCTCACTGAACCCGGATAATATTGATGCGCAGTTGAAAGTTGCGAGTATGCTTTTCTTTGGAAGCGAACGTCAGCAGTGCCGTGAAAAGGTTGATTTGATTTTATCCAAGGAACCGGAAAATGTCAGCGCGCTGGTTCTGCTGGCAAACCTCGAAGCCACGGAGAAAAAATACCCGGAAGCCCTTGCAGCTGTGGATAAAGCGATTGGTTTGGAACAGGACAATGATCGTTTCCGGGTTCTGCGCGCCAAAATCCTTCTTTCAAGCGGTGATCAGAAAAAGGCCGAGGATGAATTCAAAAGAGCCTTGGAAATTAATAAGGACAGGATTGAAAACCATCTGGCGTTAACTGAGTTTTACATGATGCAGGGGAAGAAGGATCTTGCTGAAAAACAGATTGAACAGATGGTGTCTGTCTTGAACAATTCCCCGCAGGCTTTTTTAGCGAAAGCAGGATTTCACGAAAAAGTTAAAGATTTTGATAAAGCCCTGGCAAGCCTCAAGCAGGCTATACAGCTTGCCCCTGAAGAAAGCAACTATCAGGTTTTGCTAGCAAATTTTTACCGCAGCCAAAATGATTATGATAATGCTGAAATTGCCTATAATACGGCAATAAAATTATCAGACAACCCGGCATCAGTCATTGCATTGCTTGCCGATCTGGCATTTGAGTTTGGCAAATTTGATACAGCCAGTGAGAAAATGGAAGCGGCGTTGAAAGCGGATTCCGGGAATCTTGATGCCAGGATTGTTAAGGCAAAGCTCTTGGTAAAAGACCGGGAATATGGTTCTGCGATTGAGCTCCTTGACCGGATCCTGCGTGAAAAACCCAGGGCCGGGGACGCCTATTACATTAAAGCACTGGCGCATTTCGGCAGGCAGGAGCAAGAGCTTGCTCTGAATTCAGCACTCGAGGCGGTCAAGTATTCCCCGATGCATTATAAGGCCCGGACTTTGCTGGCTGAGCTGAATTTCCAGAAGGGTTCTATTAACGAGGCAAAAGTGGAGGCGGGGCGCGCATTGCAGTTGGAACCGAAAAACCTTAAAGCCGCTTTAATCCTTGGAAGGTGCCTTATTGCTGAAAAAGAATACGCAAAAGCCCTCGAGTTGTTTACAAAAATACAAAAAATCCTTCCCCAGGATTCAGCCACGGCGCACTATATCGGCTTGATATATGCTGCGCAGGAAAAGTTTGATCTGGCTGTCGGTGCTTTTGACAAGGCTTTGGAGTTGTCGCCGCAGTCATTTGTTGCATTGAGCAGCCTGGCGACGCTTCATATAAAGAAAGGAAATAAAAATAAAGCAATGCAGCTGGTAAAGAAGAAGTCTGCGGAATTTCCGGAAAATGCAGGGTTCCATTCTCTTCTGGGGCGGATTTATGATTCTGATAAGAAATATGCAGAAGCGGAAAAAGAATATCGAGAGGCCATAACCCTTGAGCCTGAAAATCCTGAACCATATATGTTTCTTGCCGGGGTGCTGATCAGGAACGGCAAAGTTGATGAAGCAATAGATCAGTATAAGTCGGTTCTTGACGAAAACCCTAACTTGACAAGGCCTCGCATGCAGCTTGCGGTATTGCTCGAGGCGAACGGAAAATCCAAGGAAGCGCTTCAGCATTACAGAAAAATTTTAGAAATCGATCCTGTTTTTGTGCCTGCTGCAAATAATTTGGCCTGGTATCTGGCTGAAAACACCGATGACCTTGGAGAGGCTCTCCGTCTGGCATTGGTCGCGAAGAGCGGTGCGCCGGATAATCCGAGCATTGCCGATACATTGGGTTGGATTCATTATAAGCGCGGCTCGTATGATCTTGCCTTGTCGCAGTTTGTACAGGCAGAGGAAAGGCTTACTGATAATCCAACGGTTTTGTACCATTTAAGCCTGGCGCTTTCTGAGACCGGGAAAAAGGATGCGGCAATTAAACATCTGCAAAAAGCCCTGGCACTGAGCAAGGATTTTCCCGAGGCCGCGCCGGCCCGAGCAAAGCTTAATGAACTGAAGAAGTAAATTGGGGTAATGTGGGGCGTTCTTTATCGCTGTTTAACCCTGGGCCTTTGAGCATGTTTTATGTAGCCGCGTTCAGGAAACAGATAGTCCGGCATTATGAACGGATCGTTGGTGCAATAATCTTGTAGACTTCAGGGGGGCAGCAATCAGCCTGTGAGCGGGTCGCCGCCTCCCTTGAATTGGACAGTATTTCGTTGAAGGCTCTTTGCTTTGTTCCCCTCCCTGTTTTTTCGAGTCCATGTTTATTTCCCGTGGAAAAAAAATTCGAAATTCCGGATTGTCTTGTTCCGGAAAAGCGGACAACCCTTCATCGCCATAACGACCTGTTATTATTGATAAATCAATAATTGTGATCGGTTCTCGGTTATTAGCATAAAAAGGGTTATTATCATAACAGGCTGTTTTTATTTGATAAAAATTAGTATTCCAGTTTTCCGGATTATTTTTGCGATATTTGGGGCGAAGATGTCTTCAGGGAGCGGAAAAGGCTTCTTGGTTTCACAAGTTGTGATGATTCGCTTTCCGATCAACGGAATTTTTTCTAATTAAATCAGCATGTTTCGTTTTTGTTGCTTAATGGTGTGGGTGTTTGGCACAGAGTATGCATTTACTCTGTAACATAATCAATTTTGAAGTAATTTTCAGTTTATATAATTCAAGCAGGAGTGGAAAAAATGAAATCAATAGTAAAAGGAGTTGTCCTTGCCGGTGTTGTGACCTTTATGACGGCCGGAAGTGCAATGGCAATCACCGTTGACGGTGTATTCGATACAACTGAATGGGATGGTCACTACGCGGCAGGGAATAATGTTATTTCCCGCGGTGGTGGTCAGTATTTTGATATCGAGCATCTCGGTATGACTCAAAGTGTACAAGATAATATGTTGTACTTCGGACTTCAGACCGGGTTTAATCTTGCAGATGACGTTTACTGGGCCAGTCATAATTATACCTATAAACGGGGCGATTTAGCCCTGGACATTGAAAATGACGGAATATATGATTTTGCCATTCAATTTTCAATTGACAAGAGCACAAGTGATGTCACCTATACTCTTGTCGGCAATCCTGTCTGGCAAAGTACCCAGATGTCCTCTGTGCAACAATATGCCGATCCTTGGCGGGCAAGTGCGGGAACGGTTTTGGCCACATGGACGCAAGCTGATGCCTACAGCTCCGGTAATATGGGTGGCGACTGGGGTGGTGTCACAACATCTTATGTAATCGAAGGCGGCATTAATCTTGATTTGTTGGGTGGTCCCTTGGCCCAAGGCTCTTATGCAGCACTGCATTGGACCATGGAATGTGGCAACGATTACCTGAATCATGTTGAATCGGTACCTGAGCCGGCCACAATGTTTCTCCTTGGCACTGGATTGATCGGTCTGGCCGGGATCAGCAGACGGAAATTTAATAATCAGGCGTAAGTATTATGTCTTGAATAATTTTGTGTTGATCGGCAAAGGCCCTTGGGGAAAAGAAACCCCAGGGGCCTTTTTTGGTTGATGGCTGCAAGTGCAAAAAAAAATCCACAAATCCGGAAAAGTTTTCCGCAGACCTGAAGCATTGTTACAGCGAAAGGTGTAATCAAAGTTTTTTCCATGAATAATATCAAAAACAGCGCCGTGATAAATCAGTAAAACACCATAAAGATATAGTTACCCGGGTTCGGGTTAGCACGGAATTTTTTGACATCGGTATGTAAGCAAACCCTGCGAGACGCCGAAACGCGATGCGGACGGGCGGTACGTTTTTGAAGTTGCTCTTATACGGGGTAATAATTCAGCATTTGACTGTTTATGAAACCCTCAGGATTCAGGAGATGAGGAATGGCATTTCATTCTGTAATAAATAGCCTTTTTGTAAGCCCCGTGCATGCGGGTGCAGGAGGGCAATGCATTGATCCGCAAACAAAGTTTGCTGCAAGTATTGAGCGCGAGCGGGCCCGGGCCGATCGAAATGGACACGGGTTTTCACTCATTGCCTATGAGGTGAAAAAGGCGGATAGAAACAAGCCGTCAATCCGACATTTACTCAACATCTTGCCCGGGAGGATACGCCTGACAGATGAGATGGGTTGGATTGACAAACAGCAGGTCGGGATCCTCCTCTATTCGACAACCAAGGAAGATGCCGGGAATTTCGCCCGACAAATAGATGCGTCAATTATCTCTGCAACTGGCTCGGCGCCCAGGTACGTTATCCATGGGTATCCTTCTTCAACTGTTGGTACAGGGAATCTGGCAAGGAAAGGGCCGTCGCAACAAGCAGCACCGGTGAAAGATTCTGAAGCCCGGGGAAAAAGCAAAAAAACGGGCCACGATATCATCTTAACGGCAAATCATAGAATGCCGAAATGGAAGCGGATGACGGATATAGCCGGCGCCAGCCTTGGCCTCATGATTTGTGCGCCTGTTTTTATGCTC
>JAHJJF010000038.1 GCA_018823135.1 Pseudomonadota bacterium | reverse complement strand
TTCAAGAGTTTTCAAGGAAGAAACAGAATACGACGGAATAACAATAACATACAAAGAAATCAGCGAACCAGGCGTTTGAGCTGACCGGGGTAACGTTGGCGGCGCTAACGCGGTTAATTCGGCAGCCCGGCCAGCTCAACTTGATCGTTGGGTGTAATAACACCATGAAAACAATAAATGCATACTATCTTGATGCATCAGCCTTGATAAAACTGTATATCAGCGAAAAACGAAGTGAAATTGTTAACAAACTTGTAGCCAAACAATCTCAGATATATACCACGACTCTTTGTGTGGCTGAGGCATTACGAGTTTTTAAAAGAGTGCATTTGGTTAAACAAAAACCACCAAATACAAAAGCATATGCAAATTGTTGTCTGGACTTAATATCCACTATTAACGATGAAAACATAATTATTGACGATCAATCATTTCTCGATAGAGAAACATACGAAGAAACAGAGAAACTTATATTAAAATACGAAATAGACCTCTCAGACATGCTTCAAATTTTATCTATAAAGAGTTCTTTACCCCAAAGAAGCGAGATTAAAACATTTTTGATAACAGACGACGAAGGATTGTTTTGTGCTGCAAAATGCGAAAATATAAATACTATCTGGCTCCGAGATCAAGATGTATATAAAAAGCTTGAATTAGAGCCATAAAAATTAACTCAAATTGCCATACACGATGAGCCATAAAACTCCCCACAAAATCATCTCATTTTTATTGTTTTTTCTACTCATTAGCAGCAATTCATTAGCTATGTTTGGTATCAATTCATGGGATGATGATCGTGATCCTTCAGGGGGTGGTTTTGGAGAGACTATTTTTGCCATTGTTGTAATCGGTGCTTTTTTGTTCAAATTCCCAGTTTTTACTTTATATTTCCTATCTCTCATAGGAGGTATTGCCGTAATACTTAATGCACCAAACATTAATCTTGCTTGGTTCATGTTGATAGGGTGTGGAATATTGGCCGTATATTTTCACATTCAATTAAAAAAAGAAGGCACCCAACCAAAGCATTGAGAGGGACGCGAACCAGCGCTGCCTAGTTGCTGCAGGCTTTTTGGCGCGCCCCTCATGCAAATCGTTGGACCTCAAAACAATAACTGCAATTTATATTAACGTCAGGGAAGGAGAAATCATGTACATGAAAAATCTAGCCTCAGTCTTGTTAATTATTTTGGTGTGTTGCATTTGTGGTTGTGTGAGTAGTTCACTACCACTCACATCAAATCTCAACGATTTTGTCATAATGGGAATAAACACAAATTCTGCTGATACAATCACATATGATTATCAATCAAAAATTGTTGATGGTGGTCTAAGGCCTTTTTCAAAAGATAAAGGGCCATCCAGGTCAGGACAAAAAGGTTATAATCAGTCAACTTCCTCGACGCTTGGAAGAATGTTCAAAGAATATATAGAAAACAAATTTACAAGAATAGACAATACTTCAAATCTAAGAATTCAATTAACTCTCGATGATTTTTGGTTAGAGGAGTACCGCTCAAGTAGTGCAGGAAAAGAAGCTTTTGCAGCCTTTTTTGGTGGTGAAGTGAACTATATGTGTGTGGCAAAAATGCATGCTACTTTAACAGTTCAAAAAGATGGGGAACAAACAGTAAAAAAATTGTCTGCATCTTCGGAAGATACTTATATTCAAGGTTATGGCACAGGCACCCAAACAAGTTCATATCATAGAGGCACTAATTCACTTCAACATGTACATGCACGAAATATTAACAAGATAAATAATAAAATATTAATGCTCATTAACAATCAACTGGCAGAGTTAAAGCTTTAAGTACATAGCACCTCAACCGATTGAAGTTTAAGAAAAAAGTCCAACAATTGCATTGAGAGGGACGCGAATCAGCGCTGCCTAGTTATTCTGCACGGTTTGGTGGCGCGCCCCTCATGCAGGTCGTTAGGGCTCCCGAAAATAATAATTCTCAAGGATCACCACCATGAGTGAAGACAAGCAAATATCAACAACTGCATTAGCTAAAAAACACAATGTACCGCCAAAGGAGATGTTTGCTCGTCTACTCCAAATGGGGCTAATTGAACAAAAAGGAGATGTTTGGTCATTAACAGACCAAGGTGTCAAGGTTGGAGGGAAATTTGTAACTAGCCAGAAATACGGTAAATATATTACGTGGCCAGAAGATTTGAACTTAAACATTACGTCAGAAAAATTAATTACATCAACAGCCATTGGTAAGCATTACGAGCTTTCGGCAAACAAGATTAATTATATCCTCTCTGAGTTGGGCTGGGTTCAAAAAGTATTAAAAGGTTGGCGGGTTACACTCCCTGGCGAAAAAAATGGTGGATTACAAGATGAAGATAAAAAGTCTGGTATCCCCTATGTTCGATGGCCAGAATCAATTATTGAATCAAAAATTCTAAAAAGTTCAATACAGGACATAAAAGGCACAAAAGATCCTGAGCCCGAACCTGAGCACAAACCTGAAGGTGAACCTGAAAAAAATGAATCAACAAACCAAGAAATTGGATTTAGAGATAAATTTATTGCCAAGCATCGCTCAACAGATGGCCACTTTGTTCGCTCCAAGGCAGAAATGCTAATAGATAATTGGTTGTATATGGCAGAAATTGTACATGCCTATGAAAGGAAATTGCCAATCGAGGAAGAAGTATATTCTGATTTCTACATCCCGACAGGCAAAGTTTATATTGAGTTTTGGGGCTATGACAACAATGAGCGTTACCTAAAAAGAAAACAGGCGAAGCAAGAAATCTATAAAAAATATGGCTTTAATTTAATTGAACTAACTGACGATGAAGTCCTTAATCTCGACGATATCCTACCGAGATTATTACTAAAACATGGCGTGCAAGCCTACTAATCATGCCCTAACAAAAGCGTCAACCTGACCGCGTTAACGGTGGCGGCGCTACGCGGCAAGTTCATTGGCGCGGTCAGGTTACGCAAGACGTTATGCGCCAGAATAAAAAAAAAGGAACCATGAGCGGAAAAGCCAGGGTCAAGCTTGACAATTGGGTGTTTTGGATGACTAAATAAATGATTAAACATGAGTAGGGTGGTCCGGGTGTGGTCCACCCCACACTGAAAGCACTCGCAGGCTTAAAGGGGTGGGGGTTCGACTCCCGCCGCCTCCACCACTTAACTAGTTGAAATCGCTACCTTTTGTGTCCGCAAGGGGTGGCGATTTTTTTGTGCACTTTTTCAGGTGTAATGCAACGGATAATGGCAGATACAATTTTTTGTGAATGGTTCAAGTATGATGAAATCGTGGATAAGCGAGAGAAACGAGACTTATCTAAGATTTCATCAAAGCATGGTATAAATCTGATCTGACTTTTGTTGCTACAAGGCAAGAATATCTTAGTATAAAAAACTGAATCGAATCACACAGGTCTCATGCTGCCGCATAATCATTTCATAATTGCCGGGCTGGTGATTGCTCCGGTGGCTCTTATTGCCGGACAGAATCCCGGAGTGGATCAGCTCGGGCTCTGGATTGCTGCCGGAGGACTGGCATCCGTTCTTGTAGATCTTGATGTGGTCGCTCTGGTGTACCTGCGGGCCGCAAAGGAAGATCGGCTCAAACCCTATCGAAATCCTGTGAAGATTTTTACGAAATTCAAAGAGTTCATGCGGATAATTGCCGATTGCGGCTTGCTGAAAACCGCAATGCAGACACATTTTCTGCTGTCTGCAATACTGCTCCTGCTTGTTTACTGCTTCGGCAAAGACCTCATCATTCCCGTGGCACTGGGAGTCATCTCCCATCTTGTAAGCGATATACCCAATATTCTCAGACGGCGCTCTGAGACCCAGCCATAACATCCAAACCGTGCTGGTTATGTTTGACATAACCAGGCGACCATGTGACGAAGTCAGCCCTGGTAGATCCCATCAACAAGCCAATCAAGCACAAAGATTGACTGAAGACTATAATATTTTTCACAAGGATATCTGATTTTTTGGTAGGAAAAGGGGGTATGAGAAGGTCTTCTTGATAAACGGTGAATATCTGTTATAAAAGAGATAGAAGCTCCGGTTAGGCTGAAATGGATATTCTTCCATTGATATGAATTGAAGTGGGCGTGACCGGGGATTTAACGCCGAGGATTAGGGGGATGAAAGATTCCAGGGAACAGGATTCGCAGGGGAGCACTGCCCACAAGATCTTTGTCGCCAGGCAGCCGATATTTTCCCGCCGCCAGAAGATATTCGGATACGAGCTGTTTTTCCGCTCCGGCCTGGACAATTATTTCGACACCTCTCAGGACGCCTGCGAGGCCACTTCCAAAGTTATCACCAACAGCTATCTGTTGATCGGCCTTCGTGATCTCACTGAAAACAGAAAGGCTTTTATCAACTTTACCGCTGGTATGCTGGTAAAGGACTACCCGTCGTTGTTCCCAAAGGATATTACTGTGATCGAGGTACTTGCGGACCTGCGTGAGACGGAAGAAGTGCTTGCGGCCTGCAGGTCCCTGCGTGATCGCGGCTATCTCGTTGTTCTCGACAGTTTTTTCTTCCGTCAGGGCGAGAAGCCTCTGGTGGATCATGCCGATATCGTCAAGCTGGATATCAACCAGATGAGCCGGCCTGAAATCGTTCGCCATTTTCACGAATTATCCGGCAAAGGCGTCAAACTCCTTGCAGAATGTGTTGAAACCGTAGAAGAATTTGAGTTCTGCAGGTCTCTGGGATTCGACTATTTTCAGGGCTATTTTTTCAGCAGGCCAAAGATAGTAACCGGCAATGATATCCCGGGGACGAAAATGAAGTACCTCCAGCTCCTCCAACAGATTCAGGACGATAATTACGATTATAATAAGATCTCCAGACTGGTATCCACCGACGCTTCACTTTCCTATAAATTGCTGAAATATGTCAATTCGGCGTTTTTTGCCCTTAACCGTCAGGTTGATTCACTGAATTCAGCCCTGGCCATTGTCGGGGAAAACAATCTCCGCAAGTGGCTCGCTCTGATGCTGCTGTCCTATCTGTCCGAGGAGAAACCTTCCGAGCTTCTTCGGCTCTGTCTCTTCCGAGCGAGGTTCTGCGAGTTGATCGCGCAGCGGAATTTTTACGTCGAGGCTAACAAGTTTTATACCGCCGGGATGTTTTCACTGCTCGATGCCCTGTTGGACCAGCCCATGGAAATACTACTGGAAGAAATCCCCTTTTCCGACGCTGTCAAGGAAGCCCTGCTCGGCGGCGGCGGAACATCACTGGCCAACACCCTGAAACTTGCCCGTGCCTATGAGCGTGGCGACTGGGCGAAAATCGTCCCACTGACCTATGCCCTGGCGTTTCCCATCGATGAGCTGCCTAAAGTGTACGACGAGGCGCTGTCTACGGTGAGGAGTTATGAGATTTCGGACTGAAAAGGGAATCCATTCCTTCTTCAAGCACAGATTCCCGCGCTGAATTTTCAAATTCCGCCTGCAGCCCTTTCATAACGTCCAAATCTCTCATCCCCCTGTTTATGCATGACAGGAGTTTTGATACTGTGTAGGTTTATTCGCAATGCATTGATGTTTTGTATGAATTTCTAGACGGCGGATAATAAATAACAGGGGGGACACATGTCAATTTTCCGCATAGCAGCGCTGGCGCTGGTTTTTTTTACCTCAGGGCGAATCGTCATCATGCTCCTCGGGATTTCCAGCACTGATTTCAGGCCAACGGCGCTGGAAATGCCCCTGGCACTGGATGGCGTCGGTACAACCCAGGAAAGATTCGAGGTAGGTAAAAAATACCGCTACGTGGTGGATATCCTGATCGAGTCAAGCCCTTCTGCTGAGGATAAACCAATAGATCATCTTGAAATCAGCCGAAACCTTGATTTTGCCTGGAGGGTTTTTGACGGCGAGAAGGTGGTTGGAGAAGGCGCAAGCTGGGAGAAATCCTTTACGCCGATTATCCGGGAGGGATTTGCCGGCCTGCATCTGGGGGAGTTTTACGCGGAAGCCGGAACCCAATATCTTGTGGAAATCAAGAATTATAAAAAAATACCGGAGTGGCAGGAATTCTCGCCGCGCCTGGTGATTTCAATCCACCCGGACGGTCTTGAGGCTGATAAAAACAAGCTTAACGGGGCTATTATCGGATTGCTCTTGAGTCTGTTGGTTTTGGCGTATACCACGGTCAGAGACCGCAAGGGAGATTCGTGTGATTCGTGTTTATTGTAAGACACCCTATACATTAAAACGAAATTCGATAATATCTCCGTCCTGGACCTGATAGGTTTTGCCCTCAAGGCGCACCGTGCCTTTCTTTTTTGCTTCGTTTCGTGATCCGGCTTCCATAAGATCGTCGTAGGCAACCACCTCGGCGCGGATGAATCCTTTCTTGATATCCGAATGAATCACTTCGGCGGCATCCACCGCATCAATATTTTTGCGGATCGTCCAGGCGCGGACCTCATCCTCGCCCACGGTGAAAAAGGATATCAGGCCCAGAAGTTCATAGGAAAATGAGATCATCAGGTCCATGGCTGATACGGTGATGCCGTACTCTTCAAGGTATTCCAAAGCCTCGTCAGGCTGCATCAGGGTAAGTTCATGTTCAAGGCTGCAGCGAACCACCAGGCATTTTTCTTGTTGGGCGATTTCTCCAACATCCGGCAAGGCGTCATCATCATCCTGATTATTGAAAACCACAAGCATCGGCCTTGCTGAAAGAAAAGTAAAACCCTTGAGCAGGTGTTCGGAGGCAAGCTCCGGGCTGGTCCGCAAGGGTGTTTCATTATCAAGGAGTTCCTTGCATTGTTTGAGGAGTTGTTGTTCCTCGAGGTTGACATCCCTGCCGCGCTTGGCATCCAATTCAAGACGCTCAAGCCTTTTTTCAACAACCATCAGATCGGCAAAGATCATCTCCTCATTCATCGAGGTGAAGTCTTTCAGCGGCTGCGGGGCTTCTTCGCCGTATCCCTTGAAATTCCGGACTACATGGATTATGGCGTCGCAGGTCCGCACCGTGGTCCAGGCGGTTTCCTCTTTTTTGCGGCCCTGGTCGTGGGCAGCGATATACGGCAGGAGGTATTCAACCCTGGCGTGCATGGTTTTTTTGGGTTTATACATATCGCTTAAAATATCCACCCGTTTATCCGGAACCGTGATGGTGCCGATCCGGTCTTCGGGTTTATGAGCCGCATCATCCTGGATGATGCCGGTGAGTGCTTCAAAAAGGGTGGATTTGCCTGCGCCGGGCAGGCCGATGATTCCAAGTTTCATTAGGTCTGTTCCTGTTGGAAGCTGTTTAAGTAGAATAAATCTGTTGGGATTATAATCCTTTTATAGAGGGATTCCAAATAGCAAAGGGGAAAATTATAAAAGAAGCCGCCATTTGCTGAATTATTATGACCTGTTTTTTTCACCTTGAATAATTAAAAACATTAACTTGATAGTAAAAAGAAGAGAACGAAAGGGATTGAAGCCAAAAGTTATTTATTGTAATTCTATGTCGAAATGTCATAGGTTAAATGGTGTTTTTTCGTGTCGAGAAGGGAATGGAGAAGGTAATGACCAAGAACGACAAACCCGCAGATCAGAGGAAGTATGAACGGTTTGATGTTGAACTCGGCTCTTTTGCCGTTTTCAGTCCCAATGTTCTGGTGACTCCGGGTTATATTTTAGATATCAGTCTGGGCGGCCTTTCTTTTTTTTATTATGACGGGGAGGAATGGTCCGATGAAAACGATAAATTCGTCAATCTTTTCGGTGAGGATATCTATCTTGAAAATGTGCCGCTGGAAACTGTTTCTGATTTTGAAATAATCGATGATAATCACCCGATCTATGAAAAAGTTTCCCAGCTGCCCTTTGACGGCAAGATCAGGCGTCGGGGAATGAAGTTTGGAAAACTCAGCAAAGAACAGCGCGCTACACTTGAAGAATTCATCAAACAGTACTATGCGCAACCAAAGAAGTGACCCGGCAAGCAATCTGTATCAGGTGAAATAAATGATCAAAGCGGTACTGCTTGATTTCGGCGGGGTTATTGCCGAGGAGGGGTTTGCCCAGGGTCTCAGGGAGATCGCCCGTAGTCAGGGAAAAAACCCGGAAGAATTTTTCAGGACTGCCGCTGAAATCGTCTATGACTGTGGATATGTCGTTGGTGCGGCAACAACCGCTGAATACTGGAAAGCCCTGCGGCAAGCAACCGGCATTATCGGCAGCGATGACGAACTTTCACGGGAAATCTTGGATCGTTTTATTGTCCGGCCGCAGATGATTGATATTGTCCGTATCCTTAAATCAAAGAGCATCGATGTTGCCATCCTGAGTGACCAGTCCAACTGGCTTGATATCCTTGATTACCAGCAGCATTTCTTTAAAGAATTTGATGCGGTGTATAACAGCTACCATCTTGGCAAATCAAAAAAAGACCCCTCCATTTTTACGGATACAATAAAGCATCTTGGCATTCATCCCCATGAAGCCTTGTTTGTCGATGACAACCAGGGCCACATCGATCGAGCCCGGAAGCAGGGCTTGCAGACAATTCTTTTTGAATCGGTTGAAGGTTTCGGAAAGGAACTGCAGAATATTAAATTTATTGTGTGATTACTACCAGGTATCAGCCCACAGAGCATGTCTCCTTCGGCTCTGAGCGTTCAGGCCTTTTCGAAATGCTTCGCTGGTCGACGAAATCCCACATCCTGCGGGTTCGTCGATGGGTGACTTCCTGTCACCCTCCCTTCGGGCCTGATCGCTTCGCATTTCGAGCCTTTCACGAGTCACCTCAGGAAAAAGCCCTGTCGGTCTGATTGGCTCCGGCTGAAAGTTGGTAATAATCACAAAATTCTTGGGTAATTTTTTTTGCTTCACGAGTTAATAGGGGGCAGAAGTCCCTGGCAGGGCATTTTGCGGATTTCTTGATTCGCCGGCGCTGGTGAGGCGCACTGCCGCGTGACCGGGTAGGGGGCATTTAGTTTCGCAGATGCCGCAGCCGATGCATAATTCATCCACAATGTATGGTTGCCTGACGTTTACTGTTTCTCTTTTGCTATTGATAACAGAAGCCATGCGGAATTGTATGGCCTTTTCAGGGGTGGGGCAATGCTCCTCGCAGACGATGCAGGGAATTCCTTTGGCATAGGGGAGGCAGAGATTTTTGTCGAAAATCGCGTTGCCGATTTTGGTCTGCTGCTTCGGTTGCACTGCAAGTTCGGTAATTGCACCGGTGGGGCAGACCTGGCCGCAGAGGGTGCAATTGTATTCACAATAGCCGATGCGGGCTTTAAGCGTCGGTGAAAACATCCCCTCGATTCCTGATTCGAGAAACGTCGGATGCAGGGCATTACCGATGCAGACCTTCATGCATTCTCCGCAACGAACACATCTACCTAAAAAATCATCCTCGGGTAAAGCGCCGGGAGGCCTGATCAACTGGGGATTCCCTTGTTTTGCCAAGGACCTGGTCTGAAGAAAGAGCGGCAGAACAGCACCTGCTGCAAGGGAACCGATAAATGTCCGGCGCGAAAGATTGAATACCTGCGGCACAACAGTGGCAGGAGAAAAAGTAAAGGAAATCTTGTTTCCCGGGCAGGAATCCACGCAGTCAAGACAGAGGTTGCAGGCAAGGGGCGAGATGTTTCGCTCCTGGTCAATTGCCCCCATGGGGCAGATATCCTGGCAATTGGTGCATTTGCCGCATTTTGTGCCACTCTTGCCGCGCATCAGCGAAAATTTTGAAACAACAGCCAGGAGTCCTCCCAGCGGACAGATGCTTCTGCAGAAAAACCGGCGCTGGATTTTCTCAAAGGCAATAACCGTTAAGAGGATTGCCAGTGACAACAGGGCCAGGTCATAATGCTTCTGATCAAAGGGGAGAACCGTGTATCTGAGAAAGGCATAGACCGGTTCGGTGATCGCATTGACCCATTGCGGCGCCTGGTCATAGGTGAAAGTGAAAAATGAGGCGGCAGCGACATTCATCGCCGGATAAACCGCCAGAGCCAGGCCGCGGACCAGGATGGAAAAGGGGTCGAAGTATCCTGCAACAGGCATTCCAAAAAACGCCGCAATAATAAGAAAACCAAGAAGATAATATTTAAGGGAACGAAAAAGTGAATTCGGTTTTTTGTTTACTGGCGTAAAGAAGCGCTGCGAAAAATCAAGGAGCGCCCCAATGGGGCAGGCCCAGCCGCAGAAGAACCGGCCGAAAATCAAGGTGAAAATCAGAGTCAATAATGCCGGCCACATGAGCTGGATAAATGCTTTGGCCGCAAGACTTGTGCAGAGGGCAAGCAACGGGTCGATTCGGAAAAGGATATTGACCGCGTAGGCAAGTTGATCATGACCCGTGTAATCGGTCTTGATGAACAGAAAGAGAAAGAGGCTAAAGCAGAGGATCTGGCTCAACCGGCGCCAGTTATTCAGGGGGAACGTTTTTTTTCGCATGAAAAAACTATCCGGGCAATCAGGTTTTGATGATTTTTATTTTGGCAAGGTCCATCTCACCCAGACCATGTTTATATGCAGCTACCGTTGAAGGGATATCCCCGGGTTTCATCTCAAAAAAGGTTGTGGCATAGGCATCGATGGCCACCGGATCAGTTGATGCGATAATCGTATCAAGGACTTTTACGTCATTTAGGTTGCCGCCTTGCGGGCCGTTACGCAGCAGGATTCTCGTTGCATCAATTACGGTCAGCGTCGGCCTGACAATTGTTGCAAGGTCGGCGATTTTCTGGCCGAGGTCATGATGCATGTCGCCGCGTTTTCCCCCCAGAACCCCCATGCTGTTTTTCATTCCCAGGGTCAGGGTGCTCAGGCTGTGGTGCTTTGCAATCGGCACATTTATATAGCTGTCCGCTTCCAGGGCGTCTTTGTAGATCTCCAAACGTCTGGCAGCTTGGCCTTTTGAAATATCCACCGGAATGTATTTACGCTCGTCAGGATGAAAGAATGTTACCCTGTTGCTCTTTATGGTTTTAAGGATATCCTGGACACCGCTGTTCACATAGCAGCGCCGAGCCTCATTGCAGGTCCGATCAAAAACTTTGACTTCTTTGGCCCCGGCATCCAACGCATGCTCCACCAGGGCCTTAACGATGAGCGGATGGGTGTTGGCCGCCTGGTCGGGATTGCGGTCCCAGCCGATATTGGGTTTGATAACCACTGTATTCCCGGATTTTACAAATTTTTCCATGCCGCCCAAAGAGTCGAGTATCTGTGAAACCAGGGCAGCATAATCCTTGCCTTTGGCGTAGGCTATGACCGGGGCTTGGCGTTGGGCCGCCAGGGCTTCTGAAATAATTGTAAAATGCGGCACAGTGATCGAGAGCCCGGCCGACCACATTGATACCTGTTTGAGAAATTCTCTTCTGTCCATGATGTCCTCCGGTATGAAATGTCCGGGTTAGAGGGGGATTTGATGCTATGCGATTATAGAATCGTCGGGATTGAAATGTCAACTGAGATGGATGCCGATAAAGTGGGATGCTGAAAAATAAGGGTGTTCCGGCTGGTTGTTTAACCTCTCAAAGAGTCGAAGAAATCTTTTTCCGGTTGATCCGATCCGCAGAATATACACCTTCTTTTGGTGACATGGATCGGCCGTTTGCATGAGATGCATTCCGTGGGAGGGGCGTCTTTGCTGTACAATGCGTCCAATTCCTGAATTTTGGTCATCAGGTCTTCGTTACCGAGTTCGAGGCGATGGCCGATAATCTCCCATAATCCCTGACAGATCAAGGTCAGTTTCTCAACCTTTGCTTTGAGGAGTTCGATCTCGGCCTGGGTTTTCTGATTTTCATCCTGAACCCGTTTTGCTATTTCATGGGCCTGGCCGGCTTTTTTCATTCTGGTAAATATTGCCATGTCTTTTAACCGTTATTGGAGGGTCATCTGCTGCATCGGATTAACATAACAATATTTATCTATAAAAATAATCATTTTTTATTTTTTTGACTGTTTCGGGATCAGGCGAATAGGGCGAGGGCGGTTGAATAGTATCTTTGATGAATTGGCCCTGTACAAACGGAGTCTTTTCGATATTCAGATTATAGGCTTTAATCAGCAGGGATTCGAGGTTGACTGTATCGGCGACATTATAGGCCAGCAGGGTTTCAAGGGCTTTTCTGTCGCCGGTGCGTTGAAATTCCTCCCAGAGAAAAATGGCAAAGGAGCCGTCAACTCCTTCAAGCAGGCCCCGGTCCATGCCAAGTTGTTTTTCGCATGATTTAAGGCCTCCGGAATAGCCGAGATGGTTGAGGACATACCTGAGATCGATATGCGCTCTGGGGAGTTTTATTCTGAAATGTTTTTCAATTATTGGCGCATCAAAGGATTTACCGTTGTAAGTGACCAGGACCTTGTATCTGCTGATTGCCTCCTCAAAATCCTCCAGGTTTTCTCCGTCCACAAAACAGCTGATTTTGTTGCCGTCATAAATGGTAATCGCGGTGATCTGCTGTTCAAAACCATAAGCTGCGGTGGTTTCGATATCAAGATAGGCGCTGTGGTTGCGGAAATGGGGGAATATTCGCCATGCCTG